>JAAYJF010000145.1 GCA_012523075.1 Clostridiales bacterium
CACTAACCACTAACCACTGACTATGTCTGTATATAAGATTATAGAACCAATTAGCTTTTTATTCAATGCTAATATTCGGTATTACTTTTATTCCGTGAATGTATTACAATGTAATTAACAATATGGAAGGAGGAAGTAAAATGCCACAAATATCAAGACTTGCAGGCAGGCTTACACCGTCAATGACCATTGCAATAACCGCCAAGGCAAAAAAGATGCAAGAGGAAGGAAAGGACATAGTGGGCTTTGGGGCCGGTGAGCCGGATTTTGATACCCCTGGGTTTATAGCGGATGAAGGAGTGCGGGCAATCCGTGAAGGCCGAACCAGGTATACATCGGCCTACGGTATAGATGGGCTGAGGAAGGAAATATCCAAAAAGCTTAAGGAAGACAACGGCATTGATTATAGTTATGATCAGATTATACTTTCAAGTGGGGCCAAGCATTCACTGTCCACTGCCTTTCAGGCCATCTGCGACCCCGGTGACGAGGTTATCGTTCCTTTGCCCTATTGGGTGAGTTATCCGGAAATGGTGACCATTGCCGGAGGCAAACCGGTAATAGTAAAGACCTCCAGGGAAAACGGCTTCAAAATAACCGCCGCGCAATTTGAAGGCAGCATTACTCCCCGTACCAAGGCCATTATACTCAACTCTCCGTCCAACCCCACCGGTTCGGTATACTCGAAAAAAGAATTGGCAGAAATCGCGGAGGTGGCGGTTGAAAGGGACATATTTGTTATCTCGGACGAAATATACGAAAAACTCATATATGACGGACTAAAGCATGTAAGCATTGCGTCGCTTGGGGATAGAATAAAGCCCTTAACAATCGTGGTGAATGGCATGTCCAAGGCCTATGCGATGACGGGCTGGAGACTAGGCTATGCGGCAGCGGAACCGGATATCATAAAGGCCATGGGGTCCATACAGGGACATGCCATATCGCATCCAAGCTCCATTGCACAATACGCCGGGGAGGCAGCCCTTAAGGGTGACCAGTCCATAATAAACCAAATGGTGAAGGAATACGACAGCCGTAGAAAGTATGCGATGGAACGGCTGGGTGCTATTAGTGGCCTTACTTACGTTAAACCGGAGGGAGCCTTTTATGTGTATATCAGTATTGAGGACCTTCTGGGCAAGTCCTACGGAGAAAAAACCATAGATTCGTCGCTGGTGTTTGCCGACCTGTTGCTGGAAAACAAGGGGGTTGCTTTAATACCGGGTGTTGCCTTCGGGGATGACGGCTACATCAGGATGTCCTATGCAACCTCCATGGAGCAGATTAAGAAAGGTCTGGACAGGATGGCAGAATTCGTTTCAGAAATAAGATAATCATGCAAAGGGCCCTCCATTACCTACAGAAAGTAACGGGAAGTACCGTAAAGTACCAACAGGATTTTTGAGAAAGCCGAAGAATTGTTCTAATACAGAAATTAAAATTGAATGGAGGGTCTTAATGAATAGGAAACTATTGTTTGTATTTTTGTCGTGCTTGTTGATAGTGGCGTTGGTAGGCTGCAGTACACCTGCCCCGCAAGAACCCGAGGGTGGTGAAGAAGGCGGCGAAGAGCAGGCTCCAGCCGAGCAGGTGTTCATCAACATCGCCAGCGGCGGGACTGCAGGAACCTACTTCCCACTGGCCGGTGGTATGGCTGACATCTGGAACAAGAACATTCCGGGTGTGAATGCTACCGCTCAGAGCACTGGTGCTTCGGTAGCAAACATCAATCTGCTCCGCGACGGGGAAGCTGACGTAATAATGGTACAGAACGACATAGCATACTATTCAGCAAACGGTACAGAGATGTTCGAAGGGGATGCCTATTCGTCACTTCGAGGACTTTGCATCCTGTATCCGGAAACCATCCAGATAGTTACCATTGAAGGCAAGGGTATAGAAACCGTTGCAGACCTTAAAGGCAAGAGGGTTGCCGTGGGCGCAGCCGGTAGTGGTACCGAGGCAAACGCCCGTCAGATTATGGAAGCAGCCGGAATTACCTATGATGATATAACTGTTCAGTACCTGTCCTTTGCAGAAGCTGCGAACAATCTGAAGGACGGTAACGTTGACGTGGCATTCGTAACAGCAGGCCATCCTACCGCAGCTATACAGGATATAGGTGCACAGCATGATGTTAAGCTGGTTGTTGTAGAAGACGATATGGCCGATGCTCTTATCGACAAATATCCCTTCTATACAAAGATTATAGTTCCGGGTGGTACCTATACCGGAATAGACGAAGATATAAAAACGGTTGCAGTTCAGGCTATGCTTGCAATAGACGCAGGTATGGACGAAGACCTCGCATACAATATGCTTAAGACCATGTACGATAACCATGACAGGATGGTAGCGGCCCATACAACTGCGGGAGCCAAGATTAAGCCGGAAACCGGCCTTGATGGAATGGGCATCGAACTGCATCCGGGGGCTGCAAAATACTTTAATAAGTAAGAAGAATGGGAACACTCGGTTGAGAGGTGAGTGCTGTGATGTGGGGGTGTGAGCTTTGGTAGTTCTTCGGAGCAAAACTAAAATCCCATATCCAGCCTCTCATTTCTCACATCTCAGAAGAGGGGGTCTGAGCATTGGAGAAATCCAATGCTCTGATTTTATGAGACAGCGTTCAAAGCTTACGGGAACAGCCTTAATTATTCTAATAGTCATTGTACTGGTCGGTTGCGGAGTTGGAAAGGAAAAGGTTTTGGTGCTTAAGGAAGGCAGAGGTGGGTCGGAGTATCATATTACCGTTCCGGACAGGGTGTTTATCCTTTCGTTTATACATTCGGTACACCACACTCCGGTCCATGAGGTCATTGAGGTACAGAATGATAATACACTGACCCTGAAGGAACTAAGGTACGATACCCTTGGGGTGGGAATGCCCTATGACTATGAAAACGGGACCCTGGAGATTATTGATGGGAAGTTTGTTCTTAAGTTTGACAGAAAATTTGACAGTATCAATATGATAGTCTCACCCATACCGGAGCACTCAATAACCATAGGTGAAAACACCTATCCTTTACTTGAGTTTACAGATCCTGAAAGCTCCCTCGAAATTAAAGCAGTTGACAAATGGTCATTCAGATGGTTTAGACTTGGAAGGAAAGGGGCGTAAACATGGAAAACAAAGACAACCCGAACATTATAATTAACAATGAAGACATACTCAGAAAGTTTGATAAAGAATCGGATTTTCGTGTTCTGGCAGGTTTTGGGGCAAAGCTTATTGCGGCTATCGCCATTACCTTCTCGCTGTTCCAGCTTTACACGGCGGTTTTCGGAGTACTGGACGCGATGATACAAAGGTCTATACATCTATCCTTCGGTTTTTGTCTTATATTTCTTTTGTACCCTACGCGGAAAAGTTGGCCTAGGGACAAATTTCATCCCGTTGATGTAGCCTTGGCAGTTATTGCTGCTTCGGTTCCGATGTATATAGTCGTTAACTACCAAGACCTGGTACTACGGGCCGGAAGAGTTACTACACTGGACTTCATAGTGGGGATAATAGCAATAATGCTTATACTGGAAATAACCCGCAGGGTAGTAGGCTGGCCTATGGTCATTATAGCTATCATATTCCTGATATACGCATTGGCTGGGCGTCATATACCGGGGCAGCTTGCCCACAGGGGAGTTAAATTTACCAGCCTAGTGCAGCACCAGTTTTATACCACCGAAGGTATTTTCGGTATACCCATAGGGGTTTCATCAACCTTCATATTCCTGTTCATACTGTTTAGTGCTTACCTTGAAAAAACGGGTATGGGGGAATTCTTCATAGACCTGGCAAACGCCGTAGCCGGTTGGGCTACGGGAGGACCCGCCAAGGTTGCCGTGCTTTCCAGTGGCTGCATGGGAATGATTTCTGGAAGCTCGGTGGCTAACGTGGTGGGTACCGGAAGCTTTACAATACCAATGATGAAAAGGTTAGGCTATAAAGGGGAGTTTGCCGGAGCGGTGGAAGCCACCGCATCAACAGGTGGTCAGCTTATGCCGCCAATTATGGGTGCCGCAGCCTTCCTTATGTCCGAGTTTACCGGGTTTCCCTATGTAAGGATTATTGCAGCGGCAGCTATCCCGGCACTCTTGTATTACCTTGGTGTCTGGTCGGGGGTCCATTTCGAGGCAAAGCGGCTTAAGCTACGGGGTTTAAACCGGGATGAACTGCCTAAGATAAAAGACATATTAGTGTCCAGGGGTCATTTGCTTATACCGCTCATTGCCATAATATACCTTCTGGTTTCAGGTAGAACACCCATGAAGGCGGCTCTTTATGCGATAGTTTTATCGATTGTTTGTTCAATGCTCAAGAAGAATACGCGAATAAGCTTCAAAGATATACTGGGAGGCCTGGAGCAGGGTGCAAGGTCAGCCCTGGGAGTTGTGGCGGCTACAGCCTGCGCCGGTATAATAATAGGGGTTGTTACCCAGACGGGTCTGGGGCTTAAGATGGGGTCAACGCTGGTCGATTTTGCCGGAGGGAATCTTTTCCTCACCCTGTTCTTTACAATGCTTACTTCCCTGATTTTAGGGATGGGTGTACCAACGACGGCAAACTATGTTATTACTTCAACCATAGCCGCACCGGCACTACTTCTTATGGACATCCCAGTATTGGCTGCCCATCTGTTTGCGTTCTATTTCGGGATTATTGCCGACGTAACACCGCCGGTTGCCCTGGCAGCCTTCGCGGGGTCGGGTATAGCCAAATCCAACCCCTTGAAGACGGGGGTAAACGCTTTTAAGTTGGCTATAGCAGCCTTCCTGGTACCCTATGTATTTGTTTACAATCCTGCTCTGTTAATGATAGACGTAAATGTCGGTAATATGATTTTTATTGTAATAACCGCAGTTATCGGTATAGTGGGTGTGGCTTCCGCAGTTTCGGCGTTCTTTATAACCAATCAGTCCTTTTTTGAACGTATCATATTCTTTGTAGGGGGACTGTTGATGGTAATACCGGGGGCCTATACAGACTTTATTGGAATTGCAATACTGGCGGTGGGATACCTTATTCAGAAGAAAAAGATTGCAAATCAAAGGCTGGACGCCGGTGCCGGAGCATAAAAGGACAACACTACATTGAATGCTCTATAATGGCAGCCCATCCTTTAAGGGTGGGCTGCCATTAATGCTATTACTGCTGCAGAAGCTGGAGAATGATTCCCTCAAGGAATTTTTTGACATTTATCTTCCCGTGGTAGCACGACTTGTCCCTTAAAAAGTCCATTTCCTGTTTTACCTCCTTGAAATCGAAAAGGGAGGTGGAATAGCGGGTGAACTTCTGATGGTTGGGGTTTTCTATGCCCATGGTTGCAATGTTCTGAAGGGCTTTGGATACCGCCCTCCGTATCCTTTGTTCTATGGCCTTTACGCCGGCGGAGGACTGCTCTGGCTCTATTTCACTATAATAGTGTTTGCTGAGCAGTTCGTACATATTGCTCAGCTTGTAGTTGAAGTGTTTTCCTGAAGAGGTTTTTTTGTGCAGAATTATCTCTATTATTCTCTTTATATCTATACTGCCTGCTTCACCGGTGATACCTAGGTCCGAAAGAATGGAGTCTATTGAAATGCCCGGAGGTCTGAATTTGCCCGCCTTTGAGGTGCTGTCCTTTGCGCCCAGTCCTTCCACCGTCTGGTGTATAATGGACAGGGATTTCCTTAAGCTTATCATTTCACGGACCCTGTCTATAATGGATAGCACTTCAATTACGTTTATCGGTTTGTGGATATAGAACTCGATACCGCTTTCATATGCCAGGGATATCATGTCCTCGGCGTCCACCTGGGATATCATAATAAAATAACTGCTGCAGCCCGCTTCTTTTAATTTTTTAATGGTCTCTATTCCGTCGCTGCCCGGTATCAAAAGGTCCATAAGTACTATATCAGGGTTAAGGTCCAGTATACTGTTATACGCTGTAGGCCCGTCCTCCGCCTCTCCTACTATTCTGCCAAGGTTTTTGGAGGTAATTATATTGGACAGTACCTTTCTTATTCCGATGTCATCGTCCACGATATAAAAGCTCAGCATTACCTTCACTCTCCTTTACTGGTTAATTGGGCAAGCGGTATGGTTACTAAAAAGGTTGTGCCGTTGCCGGGGTCTGACTTAACCGTAATGCAGCCCTTTAGGTGTTCTACCAGCGACTTGACATGGGTAAGCCCCAAACCCGTTGACATTGTACCCGTTTTTGGGTCGTATTTGGTTGAAAAGCCCGGTTCAAATATTACTTTAAGTTGGTCCTCCGGGATGCCCCTACCGTCGTCGGTTACCTTTATTATTAGGTTGTCGCCCTCGGTGTATTCCAATACGACTATTTCCCCTTTTTCATTGGTGGCGTCTATGGCATTGAATATTAGATTGTTGAGTATGGAGACCAGTGAATAGTACTGTTTTATAATCGGGTTGTCTTGGGACTGGAATTTAAGGTTTGTTTCTTTTCCTATGCTCTCAATGTATCTTTTGCTGTTATCCCTTATTATTTCAAATATTTCGGACAGCGTCATTTTTTCGCTCTCAACCGGATTGGGCAATAGCTTTTCTATGCCGGTGATAACTCTTTGATAGTCCTTCTTTATCTCGTGGATGTCTTTGGCTAGAGACAGGGCCTTTTCCTTGTAAGGTTTCAGGTCGTGTCCTATGGCGTCTCCGATGCCGCTTATCTGTGCATACATCGAATAGCTGCTGTTCATAACCTTTTCGATATCCTGCATGGACTTACGCAGGTAAAAAAGCTCCGCCTTAAGGTTGGATATAAAAAACAAAAGCTCTATATACCTGTTATAATGGGCTTTTTTGAGTATCAAAACGTTGTAAAGCCTTATTGACCAGTATGTAAGTACAGCTATAAAGCTCCTAAGCAGTGCAACCAATAAAAGGCTTGACAAAACTATCGAAAAATCCTGCATTACCTGATTCCGCATAATCAGTTCTATTACGTTTGCCATGGTATCTATGGAGGTGAGCAGTATTATTGCAAGCAGCGGTTTTTCTGCGTGTTTGCGAATATCCAAAAGATAAAAAAGCAGGCCGCTTATAAAATAGAACATGCCACCGGGATAGTGCTTAAGAACAATCTCTGAAATAGGCATGCTGTGGCTTAAGTATTCCAGCATAAATCTGCCGGAGAATACCGAAGCGGCAACCACAAATGCAGCTGCCATCACCGGCATTCTGTAAAAATACAGAAGAACGAAGGTAAATACAATAGGACTTAGGGAAAAACGAAAATCGGAACCGAAAGGATATATATACACCTGGCCTGTGATAAAAACCAGCAGACCGGATATAAGCAGCCTTTTGGCAGTGTCCAGTTTGTTCACAGTATCCTTTCCTTTCCATTCATTATGCTTCGATGCCCCACCACGATGGACAAAGGCCGAAGCAATAGAGATGCATCCCTATTATTTTTGCAAAGGTTTTATGTTCTGTTTGGTATCTATTTTAATTCCGTCAGTTGGAAGGTTTGAATTGCTCCCCATATGGCATTTGCCTGTAAATATTGCCCCTTCATCCACCACAAGGTTTCCCACATCAATATCACCGCCTATATATGCCGTCGGGGTGAGATGAAGCTGCCCCTTGACCTTTACATTGCCTTCCACCCGGCCTGCTATATGGGCATTGGTGCCTATTAAGTTGCCAATTATTTTCCCGGTATCTCCAAGTACTATATCGCCTTTTACATTAAGTTCTCCCTCAAAAGTACCCTCAACCCGGACTGTTCCTTCGGCTTCCATGTTTCCGTTAAACGCAGAGGACTTTCCTATTAGAGTGTCTACCTTATCGTATTTTGGAGTGGTGTCTTCTTTTTTCCCGCCAAACATTGTTTACCTCCTCATTATTTTATTATTCATCCATTCCTACTAATTCTTTTACCTTTGCTTCTATATCTTCGAGGGTTTCAAGTTTTTCCCTTACTTCCGCTGTAACCTCGTTTAGGGTTTCTATCTCCCGTTGCTGGTTTTCATTAATGTTTTCCAGTTCCGTAATGTCATCCAGTCTGTCCCGGTATGTAAAGCTTAAGTTTCCGGTTTTATAGGTCATAACGCCAACAAACAGCAGTAATGCTGCCAAAAATCCCAGCGTGAATCTTATAAGAGCCTTGGGTAGCCTTAGGGTTCGGGTGTTTTCAGTGGTGCCCCGTACAATTTTCAGGGTGACAAACCCGCGCCTTTTTTTACGTGCTGCCCTCTTCAAAGCAAATCCCTCCAAAATTTATGTCTATAATATTTCTACATGAAAGGGCAGAATCCTTTTTAATATCGTATTAAGTTGGTTACTGTATACAATGAACTTAAAACTTCAATCTACTCGTGTGTTATCCCAAGCGAAGCGGTTGTTATGCTGAGTGTAACGCTTGTCATCCTGAGCGTAGCGAAGGATCTTATGAAGCGAAGGATTCTTATGTCTATCTACATGAAGATTCTTCACTACGTTCAGAACGGTATAGCCGGATTCTTCAGGCTTCGCCTTCAGAACGATAAAGTCGGATTCTTCGGAATGACAGATAAAAACGCCCTCTTAAGCAACAGATATTAGTGCGTTGTACATGTATTACCGGGATAGATTCCAGCGGCTGGTTTTTTTTACATGGGGCAGCTGGTATAATCTATATATGGTCGGGGTGACCGGAGGGGTTCATCCCAAGGGTTCGAGCAGGAGGTGGCAGGCATGGTGGTTTTTATAGCCCTGGAACTGGAACAGGGGGTTAAGGGAAAGATATATCGGTACGTACAGGAGGTGGTAAAACCGCTGTGCAGGGGTGGCAGATGGGTGGACAGTGTGAATTATCATCTTACGCTGAAATACATAGGCACATCGGGGGACAGGGAGGTGGATGCGCTGTACCGGATGCTTTGTGATGTAGCCTTGCATCATGCCAGTTTTCGGCTTTGTACCGGCCGGGTGGGTGTGTTCGGAGGGGTCGGTGCCGGCAGAGCCAGAGTGCTGTGGCTTGATACGTCCGGGGAAGTGAAGGCTCTAAGGGACCTTAGGCGATATATCGAACACAAGGCAGTGGGGCTTGGATTTAAGGCGGAAAACAGGTTTACACCCCACATAACTCTTGCCAGGGACGTGATGCTAACCCGGAAGCTGGATAGAATTGAAAGGCTGCAGCCTATAAGCATAAAAATAAACTCGGTAAGCCTCATGGAGAGCAGAATGGAAGGAAAAAAAAGAGTTTACCTGCCCCTGTCGGTGCACAGGCTTAGCTAGGCTGTCGGTTTCCGGCACATTAAGTAGTTACTGGTGAAAAGAAGGAGATTTGCAAAAAAAAGCGAAAGTATTACAGGAGATTACCAATCATTGGACACCAACCACTGGTCTATTAATGGGGGAGGGGGAGCAATGAAGACTGATATCCTTATAAAGAACGCATCCCAAATTGCTACCTGTGCCGGATGCGACAGGCCGCGTAGGGGCAAGGAGATGTCCTATGACATAATGATGGAAGACGGTTGGGTTGCGGCGGCTGCAGGCAGGATTGTGGGAATTGGGAAGGGTGATATACCCCGGGAGATTAGAGTAGATGACGATACCCTGGTTATTGATGCGTCGGGCAAGACGGTGCTTCCGGGCTTTGTGGACCCTCACACCCATCTGGTACACGGAGGGTCCAGGGAAATGGAACTGGCACTGAAACTTGAGGGAGTGTCCTATCTGGATATACTCAAAAAGGGCGGCGGAATACTCAGCACTGTAAGGGCAACTCGGGCGGCATCCGAGGACGAGCTGATGAAAAAGGCGGCAAAGAGCCTAGACATTATGCTGCTTCATGGGACCACAACCGTTGAAGCCAAGAGCGGGTACGGGCTGAATATGGAGGACGAAATTAAGAGTTTGAAAGTAGTCAAGGCCCTCAATGAAAGCCATCCCGTAGATATAGTCTCAACCTTTATGGGTGCCCACGCGGTACCAACGGAATACAGCGGCAAAAAGAAAGAGTACATAGATCTTCTTATTGAAGAGGTTATGCCCTGCGTAAAAAGGATGGACCTAGCCGAGTTTTGTGATGTTTTCTGCGAAAAGGGCGTTTTTTCTGTGGAGGAGAGCAGGAAAATACTGGCAAGGGCCAGGGAGATGGGGTACAAACTGAAGATTCATGCCGATGAAATAGAAGCTCTCGGGGGCGCGGAACTGGCCGGTGAGCTTGGCGCGGTTTCCGCCGAGCACCTCCTTGCCGTAACAAATAAAGGTATCAGGAAGATGAAACAGGGCAATGTAATAGCCGTACTGCTGCCCGGGACATCCTTCAACCTGGATTTGGGCAAGTACGCCCGGGCAAGGGATATGATAGAGGCAGGCCTGGCGATAGCCCTGGCCACCGATTACAACCCGGGAAGCTGTCCCACCGAGAACATACAGCTTATTATAAGCCTTGCGTGCCTCAAAATGAAAATGATGCCGGAGGAGGTTGTATGCGCAGCCACAATAAATGCAGCCCATGCCATCCACCGGGGTGGGGAAATAGGAAGCCTTGAGGTGGGCAAGAAAGCGGATATTGTGGTTCTGGACGTTCCAAACATTTCGTATCTTCCCTATCATTTCGGAATAAACCACGTGGACAAGGTGATAAAAAACGGTAGGCTGGTGGTGGACGATCAGAGGCTGGTATACTAGGACCCATAGTACCTGAAAATTTGACTGCGGTAGCTGTGTAATAAGTATAAAGGAGGTGTATCATGTCCGAAAATCAATTGGTGGTTTTCAGGCTGGGAGGAGAGGAGTATGGTATAGACATACTTGTGGTTAAAGAGATAATAAGGTACCGCAAAACAGTAAAACTGCCCGAGTGTCCCGACTTTGTGGAGGGGATTATCAATTACAGGGACAGTATAGTGCCCATTCTTGATTTAAACAAGAGATTTAAGCTAGGGGGCAAGGAAACAGGGGATTCGACAAGGGTGATTATCGTAGGCATCGGGGGGCTTAACGGCCGGCAGGTAGGGTTTATGGTGGACGAAGTGGAAGAAGTTTTAAGGCTTGACGAGGCTTGCATAGAAGAGCCTCCGGAGACGGTCGCCAGCAGTATGGACAGGCAGTTTATAAGGGGTGTGGGTAAGCTGGAGGGAAGGCTTATTATAATACTGGATATTGAAAAGGTGCTATCGGAAACCGAAAAGGCCCATCTCCAGGAAATATCCGAATAAGCAGTATAGTTTTTAGGGGGTAATGATTATGGATGTAATGCCATGGCAGGTGGTGGTGTTTATAAGTATTCCCGAAGCATTCCTTATAATGCTTATGGGGTTGGTTCTGACAAGTCTTAAGCCGGATCTTAAAAGGCTTGCGATAGCCGCTGTCATACAGGCGGTGGGTTCGTTTTTTATAAGGCAGCTGAATTTTCCCTACGGCGTTCACATACTGATCCAGCTTGTAACCATGGTGGGTATTGCCAAATACTGTCTGCGCTATCGGTGGCCGGTTGTGACGCCGGGGATACTGCTGGGAGCGGCAATTTTTTCAGGAATACTGGACCAGTTGTATATGCCCCTATTATTAAGAATTGTACCTTTGGAAGTTATTCTTAGCAATACCTGGATACGGGTTTTGGCAGCGATGCCGGAGCAGGCCGTAATGCTTATTTTTATACTTATTTGCTACAAATACAACTTGAAGATTTTTGATGTTACGGTATTCGAAGAAGGGATGTAAATGATCGATAAGAAAGTGGTATATATAGTATGTATAATACTGTTGCAGGCAATGCTGCTTATCACCATATTTCAAAGCCTGTATTTTAGCACGGCAATTGACTATTGGACCGAAACGGTTCTTTCTGTTATGCCCTATATGTCGTATATAGTAATGGTGCTGACTATCATTACAGTGGCTACGGTAAGCAAGCTGTCCTTGCTTGCGCGCAAACAGCAGCAACTGGAAATAAAGGAACTTGAGAACCGCCATATACGGCAGATGAACGAAGCGCTGCGGGGGCAGAGGCACGACTTCAACAACCACCTCCAGGTTATAAACATGCTGGCCCAAAGCGGCAGGCTGCCGAGGGTTGTTGAATACCTGAAGGACCTGACCGAGGAGGCAGTGGGGGTAAACAATATGCTGGGCATGCAATGCCCGGCGGTGGGAGCGTTAATAGGCTCAAAGGTGGGCCTGGCCAAAAGGGGCGGAATAGAGCTGGAATACGACGTGCAGGGTGACCTGGAGGG
>JAAYJF010000022.1 GCA_012523075.1 Clostridiales bacterium
ACAGTCCTCATAAAGCAGGGCAAGATTATGGAGGAGAACCTAAGCCAGGTACGGTTTACCGGGGAAGAGCTTTTAAGGGAGCTAAGGGCAAAGAACGTTTTTAACCTGGCCGACGTGGAATTCGCCCTACTGGAAACCACCGGTGAAATAAACGTGATGCTTAAGTCGGACAAAATACCGGTGACCCCCCGCCACCTTGAACGGAGGGTGGCACCCCAAAGCGAGCCCCAGACTGTTATATACGACGGAAATATTCTGGACGAGCCTCTGGCAGCCCTGGGGCTGAATGCCCATTGGGTCAGGACACAGCTGGAAAAGGCGGGAGTGGCTCTGGAAAACGTATTCATCGGTCAGGCGGATTCCAACGGGGAATTGTATATGGACCTCTTCGACGATGCGGTACAGCTACCACAGTCAAAGGTGAAGGAGCTTTTGTACGCCTCCCTTGAAAAAAGCCAGGCGGACCTTGCTTCCTTTGCCTTGGAAACTCAAAACGATGGGGCAAAAGCGATGTATCAGGATAACGCCGAAAGGCTGAAAAAGGTTACTGAAAATATAAAACCATATCTATTACGATAGAGGGTGAAAAGCCATGTCAAACAAGAAAAAGAAAAAACTAACTCCCACCCAGCAGCAGTACCAGCAGTATGCAAAGCAGCGGGAACCCAAGCGACCAGTTTTTCTCAACTGCGCCAGAGCTTTTTTGGTGGGCGGGCTTATTTGTACCTTAGGTCAGGGCCTGCAGTGGATGTTTATATCCTACTTCGGCTTTGATGAGGTAACGGCGGGCAATCCTACAGCGGCGGTACTTATTATTATTTCGGTCCTTTTAACCGGACTGGGGGTATACGACCATATAGCCCAGTGGGCGGGGGCGGGAACCGCCATACCTGTTACCGGCTTTGCCAACACCATGGCTTCTGCTGCTATAGAACACCGTAGCGAGGGCTATGTGCTGGGGGTAGGGGGCAATATGTTCAAAATTTCCGGCCCTGTGATAACCTATGGCGTATTCTTTGCCTTTGTGGTAAGCCTTATTAAAATAATAATTAAAGAGTTGGGTGGTATGTAAATGCTTAAGGGACACCAATCCTGGGTCTTTAAAAACAAGCCGGTAATACTTGCTACCTCCGCGGTGGGAGGCCCCTTCGAATCCAAGGGAGCCCTAGCGGAGGACTTTGATATACTGCACGATGATATGTGGCTGGGCCAGGACAGTTTTGAAAAGGCCGAGAAAAAGCTGTTGGAGGAGGCCTGCGAGATAGCCCTTGAAAAGGCGGGAATAAAGAAGGAAGACATAAACGTTTTTCTAAGCGGTGATTTATTAAACCAGATAATATCCAGCAGTTTTACCGCCCGTACCCTTGCCGTGCCCTATATAGGACTTTTTGGAGCTTGTTCCAGTTCCATGGAGGGCCTTTCCATAGGATCGCTGCTTATAGAGAGCGGAGCGGCAGACTATGTACTGGCGGCTACCTCCAGTCACAACGGGGCAGCAGAGAAGCAGTTCCGGTATCCCACCGAATATGGGGCACAAAAGCCCCCCACAGCACAGTGGACGGTGACCGGTGCCGGGGCGGCGCTGCTGGCCCGGGAGGGCGACGGGCCGCGGGTAACCTGTGCCACCGTTGGCCGGGTTATCGACATGGGTATCTCCGACCCCTTCAATATGGGAGCGGCCATGGCGCCCGCCGCGGTGGATACCATCCAGGCTCATTTCCGGGATATGGAGAGGGAGCCGTCCTATTATGACGTGATTGCCACCGGGGACCTCGGCAGCGTAGGGTACGAGATTTGTGGCGATTTACTTGCAAAGCACGGGATGAATATCCCGGAGGAGATATTTACCGACTGTGGGATAATGATTTACAAGGATGACCAGCCGGTGCTGGCCGGGGCAAGCGGCTGCGGCTGTTCCGCAACGGTCACCTACGGGCATTTTATGCGTAAGCTTCGGGAGGGGCAGTTAAAGAGAATACTTATAGTTGCCACAGGGGCTTTAATGTCGCCCATGTCTTACCAGCAAAAAGAGAGTATACCCTGTATTGCCCACGCTGTTTCCATAGAGATGTAGGGAGGACGATTTGATTATGGAAAAATTCCTATGGGCCTTTGTAGTAGGAGGAGCAATTTGTGTTATTGGACAAATATTAATGGACGTATTCAGGCTTACCCCCGCCCATACCACCAGTTCCCTGGTGGTGGCGGGTACGATACTGGGGGGCCTGGGTCTTTATGAACCCCTTATAAAATTTGCCGGGGCAGGGGCTACGGTACCCATAAGCAGCTTCGGAAATTCCCTGGTAAAGGGTGCCATGGCGGAGTACGAAATGAACGGAATTGTGGGGGTGCTGACCGGGATATTCGAAGTGACCAGCGCCGGAATTTCCGCTGCCATAGTATTCGCCTTTATGGCATCGCTTTTTTTTAAGCCGAAGGGATGATTTATGTTTGGGTAAGGAGGTGGAGTTATTGACGGTAGGCACACAGCTTGAGCAGGCAATTGCCAGTGTACAGAGTGCCGCAGCCAGCATGAGGACCTTTGCCATTGAGACGGAGGACGGGCAGGCAAAGCAGACATTTCAGCAATTGGCCCAGACCCTGGACAATGCGGTCCAGACCCTTAAGGACAGGCAGAAGTACGTGGAGGGGCAGGAGCCCCAGTACAGGCAGTAGCAGGAGGGACGGGATACCGTCCCTCTGATTTTGTTAAATCCAAAGTTAATGTGGACTTACATGGAATAATCCGGTATTATGAAATAGGAAGGACAAGACAAAGCTAAAAATGGAGGGATGGACATGCAACTGGACCAAAGGGTGGAGGGCTATAGGGAGGATATTGTAAGGTCTACCCAGGAGATTGTTGGATTTAAGAGCCTTAAGGCGGAGCCGGAGGAGGGGATGCCCTTCGGAAAGGCCTTGAACGATACGCTGCTATATTTTCTTGGGCTGGCGGAGAGCATGGATTTTAAGACAAAAAACGTTGACGGTTACGCCGGGCATGTGGAGTACGGCGAAGGGGAGGATATTATCGCGGTTCTTGTTCACCTGGACGTTGTGCCGGAGGGGGACGGGTGGACCTATCCGCCCTATTCCGGACACATTGCCGATAACAAGATTTATGGCCGGGGAACAATAGACAACAAGGGCCCCGCCATCTCGGCATTGTACGCGTTAAAGGCCATTAAGGATTCCGGTGTTAAACTGGGTAAGAGAATACGGATAATAGCCGGTCTTGACGAGGAAAGCGGCTGGGCCTGCATGGACCATTATTTTAAGAAAGAGGAAAAACCGGTGGCAGGGTTCTCGCCGGACGCGGATTTCCCAATAATAAACAGTGAGATGGGCATTCTCATATTAAGCATGGAAAAGGATTTTGAGCCTTATGATGGCGGCGGTATAACGGTGGAAAGCATCCGGGGCGGTAACAGGCCGAACATGGTACCGGACTTCTGCGAAGCGGTGCTTATTAGCAGCGATGCAAAATCACTGGAAGAGGCAGCGGGAAAGCTCGCCGCCTTTGCCGGGCAAACCGATTATAAAATGACCTCGGAAATGGACAACGGCAAATTAAGTATTAAATCCTACGGTGTTTCCGCCCACGGGAGCACACCGGAAAAGGGCCAGAACGCCATAGCGCAGATGCTGGAATTCTTAAATGGTATAAGCCTTGAAGGGGAAGGGGTAAGGGAATACATAGGTGTGCTGGCGCAAAAGATTGGTTTTGAAACCGACGGAAAGTCAATGGGGGTTGACCTGGAGGATGAAATATCCGGAAAATTGGTGTTCAACCTGGGACAGATAGACCTTGAGCAAAACCACGGGAAGGTTGTTATAAATATAAGGTATCCTATCAAATACCAAGGTGATTTTGTGCTGGCCGGACTTAAAAAGGCCCTGGAGGGTACCGGCATAGTCATTCCTGATGATGTGTACGACCAGGCCCCGCTGTATGTGCCCGAGGACCATTTCATGATAAAGCAGCTTAAGAAAGTGTACGAGGAGGTAACTGGCGAGGAGGCGAAGCTTATTTCCATCGGCGGCGGCACCTATGCAAGGGCGATAGACAACGCGGTGGCCTTTGGGCCCCTTCTGCCGGGCAGGCCGGAACTTGCCCACGAGAAGGACGAATGCATCGATATTGACGATTTGATAACGATAACCAGGATATATGCAAGGGCCATGTATTCACTGGCGCTGTAAAGTCTAAAAAACCCATCCATCCGATGGGTTTTTGACCGTGGATAAAAAAAGCCGGGGCGGGCCCGGTTAGAATTAAATACACCAAAGCATGTCAAGCGCAGTGGCTATATATCAAAGGCGAAGAAAATAATGATAATTATCAACAGCAGGAACAGAGTACCCTGGCCGCCCTTGAAGAAGCTTTCCATGTCTACCATATAGAATTCACCCCCTGAAGTAGTCTGCAGTATATGTTATTACACGGGGTTGCATTTGGTGCATGTACAGGGGGAATTATGAAGGGAGAGATACTTAAATGATGAGTTTTAATCACTACATAACCTGTATAGACGCCCACACTGCGGGGGAGCCGCTCAGGGTTGTCACTTCCGGCTTCCCGCCAATCTACGGTAATACCATCCTGGAAAAAAGGTATTACGTGCTTAAGAATTACGACCACCTGAGAAAGATGATTATGCTGGAGCCCAGGGGACATAGCGGCATGTACGGCTGTATTATTGTTTCAGCCGTAACCGAAGACGGTGATTTCGGAGTGCTGTTTACCCACAACGAAGGATTAAGCTCCATGTGCGGGCATGGGATTATTGGCGTTACCAAGGTAGCAATCGAAACCGGGATGATAGTATCCATAGAAGGGGAAAACGTAGTGAGGATTGATACCCCCGCCGGTAGAGTTACCGCATACGCCGATGTAAAAAACGGCAAAGTGGAGCGGGTAAGGTTTCAAAATGTGCCCTGTTTTGTATACAGAAAAGACATTCCCGTTAATGTAGACGGCATCGGCGAAATACTGGTGGACGTAGCCTACTGCGGTGCCTTTTACGTGTACTTGGATGTAGCGAAGGTTGGCCTTAAGGTGGTCCCCGAAAACACCGAAAAACTGGTGAAAGTGGGTATGGAGATTAAGAACAAGTTAATGGAAAAGATGGAATTCAACCACCCCACCTCCGGGGTCAATTGGCTTTACGGGACCATCCTTTTCGAGGCGCCGGCCAGGAAGGGCGACAGGCTTTATACCAAAAACGTATGCATTTTTGCAGAGGGGCAGGTGGACAGGTCACCCACCGGTACCGGCACCGGCGGAAGGGTGGCACTGCACTACAGTGCCGGGGAGATGAAAAGGGAGGATGTCCTTGTTAACTATAGTATAATAGATACACCCTTTGAAGGCAGGGTGGTGGAGGAGACAAAGGTAGGGGAGTATGACGCCGTTGTAACCGAGGTGTCGGGTACCGCACATATTATAGGGTTTAACCAGCTGGTGCTTGACCCGGAGGACCCACTGCCGGAGGGGTTTAGGATAATAGGGAGCTAATTAGACCTTTCACCTTCTATTGACAGTAAACAGTTATGAATTGGCTCCATGGAAAACGCTTATGCGAAAATGCTTTAGAGGGAGCTAAAGCCTCGCTTCTTGAAAATCCTACCGCATTTTATGCGCCGTCCATGGCGCGAAAAGCCTGACTTGGCGTCCTGCCAAGTCTACGGATTTTCTGCAAAGCTTCGGCTAGTTCCCTTGCTAAACCATTTTTAAGCATGCGCTACTTTCTCATGAAGCCTTTCGTCAGAGTTGAGATTAATAAACCTATGAGTTCAAAGGTCATTGAAAGATTTGTTTGTGTCAACACAAAATCTAATTAGGGGTGGTTAGAGTGCTGGTTTTGGCAAAGGAAGATATAAAGAAGGTCTTTACTATGAAGGATGCAATAGACGCGGCCAAGGAAGCGCTGGCAATACACTCCGGGGGCAAATGCGTAGTC
>JAAYJF010000092.1 GCA_012523075.1 Clostridiales bacterium
ACTGAATATTGGAGGCCAGGAAATGTGTTCAACCATAACAACGAGTTCCGTGAATAGGCTGGGACTAAAACAAGGAGACAATGTAAAGGCGATCGTCAAGGCAAGTTCAGTAATGATTTATAAGTGATAGGCCTTTATATTACGCATTAAACTTTACTTTCCCTAGTGTCATGCTGAGCGTAAGCGAAGGATCTTGCGAAGCGAAGGATCTTATGTCTATCTCCAATAGGATTCTTCACTACGTTCAGAATGACGGAGTCGGATTCTTCAGGCGCCGCCTTCAGAATGACGGAGTCAGATTCTTCGGGATCCGCCTTCTTAAGCGACATAGTCGGATTCCACGGGCTTCGGTTCTTCGGAACGACAGATAAAGGAATGTAATACAATCAACCTTTCCGCAGGGAAAGGTTTTTTTGATTCTGTGTAGAATTAAAATTGGAAAAGGAGGAGATTAGATGGACTATATAGACTTAAGAAGCGATACTGTAACAAGACCTACCGATGAGATGCGTCAGGCCATGTACAGGGCCGAAGTGGGGGATGACGTGTACCGGGACGACCCCACGGTAAACAAGCTGGAAGAACTGGTGGCCCGGGAGATGGGCAAAGAGGCGGCCCTTTTTGTAGCCAGCGGCACTATGGCAAACCAGGTTGCGGTTATGACGCACACCAGAAGGGGCGACGAAATAATATTGGGAGAGAATAGCCATATATATATTAACGAAGTAGGAGGTATTGCGTATCTGGCAGGAGTACAGACAGCGCTGGTAACCGAGATTGACGGTATTATGGATGCCGGGGCGGTGGAAGGGAAAATCCGGTCAGAAAATATCCATTTTCCTGAGACTTCACTGATATGCGTAGAAAACACCCACAACAAGGCCGGGGGAAGGGTTGTGCCCCTTGATGCGATGAAGAGGATACACGATGTGGGGTTAAGGCACGGCGTACCGGTACACCTGGATGGGGCTCGCATATACAACGCCGCTACTTATCTGGGGGTTGAGGCTAAGGAGATAGCCAAGTACTGCGATACGGTGAACGTATGCCTGTCAAAGGGATTATGTGCGCCGGTGGGTTCGGTTCTGGCAGGTAGCAGCGAGTTTGTTGAAAGAGCAAGGAAGTACAGAAAGATGCTGGGGGGCGGAATGAGACAGGCGGGTATCATTGCCGCCGCCGGAATAGTTGCAGTGGAGAAAATGAGCAAAAGGCTTGATGAAGACCACGAAAATGCCATGCTTCTGGCAAAGGGCCTTAATGCACTGGAGGGCGTATCGGTTGACGTGGATAAGGTTCAGACAAACCTGATAATGGTGGACTTTGCCGGGACCGGATTAAACGGTACACAGGTGGCCGAAAGGCTCAAGGCAAACGGGATATTGATAAATGGATCATCTACGTCGATGGTGCGGTTTGCAACCCACCTTTACATTACTGGGAATGATGTAAACAGGACTGTTGAAACAGTAAGCCGGGTGATAAAAGAATAACTACTGTCACCATAAACCTCCCCCATAAATAGTATATGGTAAAAAATGATGGGGAGTGTTCGGCTTGGCACAGTGGTACTATTTTACCTTTGGCTCCAGAAACCAGGCTGTATATATGGAATCCATCCTTAGGGATAAGGGCTACAGGGTTGAACTGCGGCCTACCCCGAGCAAGCTGGGTAAGAGCTGTAATACCTCGCTGGTTGCCCTGGGCGAGCCGGAGGAGATAGACAGGATACGAGATGAGCTATTAGCTCATAGGATGCTGGCAAAGGGGATATATAAGGAAATCCGTAGCGGGTATTTCAAGGACTATATAAAGGTTTATTAAACAAAGGGGTTGTGTCTTTTTGGACACAACCCCTTTGTTAGTTTATTTGCTTATGAACATTTCGGTATAATAGTTCCCCGATATCCCAACTCCTACATGGGTGAAGCCGGGGGTCAGTATATTCTTTCTGTGACCCTCCGAATTCATGAACCCGGCATGGGCCCTGTCTACGCTTGAAGTTCTGGCAATGTTTTCGGCTGCGCTTCTGTAGGTTATCCCAAAGTCCTTCATCATCTGGAAAGGAGAGCCGTAAGTGGGAGAGGTATGGGAGAAGTAGTTGTTTGTTCTCATATCCTCCGACTTGATTCTTGCCACCCTTGAAAGCTCGTAATCAACAGCCAGAGCGTTAAGCCCCGCCTTGGTCCTTTCGCTGTTTATGAGGTTTATCAGTTTTTGTTCATCGGCGGTCAGTTTATTGGCACCGGGCTGCTCCGGCTCCGGTTTAGGCTGCTCCTGCTGAACCGGTGGTTCCTGCGGCTCCGGTTTAGGCTGTTCCGGCTGAGCCGGCGGTTCCTGTGGCTCCGGTTTAGGCTGCTCCTGCTGAACCGGTGGTTCCTGCGGCTCTGGCAGGTTGTATCCAAAACTCCTGTTTACAAACACATGATAGTAACCATCCTGGTTAGCGGAAGGATAAACAGAGTATATCTTCTGCGGACCCGACGATATAAGCGTAACCTTACCGCTGTTTGTTGTATAGTAGTTGTTATATGTATCCGAGTTCCGGTTTCCGGAGGTCTTTTGCCAGTCAACCCAATAGTAGCTTGCTCCTAGAACGCTCTGTGCAAACAGAATACTGGACAACATGGTCAATACTACGAGGACTGTTAAAGTCTTTTTTTTCAAACTATCACCTCTTATATTTTTTTATTTTGCATCATGTGTCTGTTCAGCTTGAAGCCGGTTACGGGAAACCTATATAAAAATAATACTGCATTGGTAGACATAATGCAAGCCATATACCAGATGCTGCAAATGTAGTTTATTCCTGCAATGGTATGGTGTGTAAGGCGTAAGGCTTAGCGCTAAAGTGGGTAACATAAAACAATATGCCTACATAGGATTGTAACAAAGAACGGGTATTTAAGGATAAAACTTTTGGAGGTTTGAATATGAAGGGATTGATACTATGCGGCGGCAGGGGGACGCGGCTGAGGCCTTTTACCTATTCCGGAGCAAAACACTTTTTGCCGGTTGCAAATAAACCCGTGATTTACTATATTATCGAAGCTTTGAGAAGGGCGAGTATTGAGGATATTTGCGTGGTGGTTGGGGACCGGGAGCAGGAGTTTCGCAGTAAACTCGGGGACGGTAGTAAATGGGGCGTCTCAATAGCGTATATAAGACAGCATTCGCCCTTGGGACTGGCCCACGGTGTGCTGGCCGCCGAGGAGGCGTTAAGGGATGAAACCTTTGTTACGGTTCTCGGGGATAACCTGATAATGCATTCTATAGGAGATTTGATGAGGCACCACACCGGCACCGGTGCTGAGGGCACAATACTGCTTTCGCCGGTGAGCGATCCGAGAAGGTTTGGGATAGCGGTGCTGGAGAATGGCAGAATAACCGGCCTGGTGGAAAAGCCGGAAAAGCCTGCTAGCAATAATGCTATTGTTGGAATGTATGTATTCAGCGGTGCAATATTCGACGCAATAAAAAGGATAAAGCCCTCCGCCCGGGGGGAGTTTGAACTCACCGATGCGATAATGGAGATGATTAGGGAGGGCTACCTGGTGGGTTACAGAGTCACCGAGGAATGGTGGAGTGATGTGGGCTATCCGGAGGACCTTCTTGCGGCAAACCGAAGGATTCTCAAGGAAACAAAGGGGAGTATCCAAGGGATTATTGATTCAAACAGTATCCTTGGGAAAAAAGTCGTGATTGAAAAGGATGCCCATATTGAGAATTCGGTAATAGAGGACTGTGTTGTGATAGGTAGTAAGGCATTGGTGAAAAACTCTCGCATAGGACCCTATACATCCATCGGCGACGGTAGCAGGGTAACGAATGCAGCGATTAAAAACAGCATTATAATGGAAAACTGTGTGCTGGAAGAAATGCACCGGTGCCTGGACATGAGCATTATCGGCGAGGGGAGCGTTGTTATAGGAAACAGCGAAACTGAAACGTCAGGCCTATGGATAGGGCGGGACAGCATTATAAGAAGTCTGTAGATTTTTTATAAGTATAAACCCGAGTAAAACAGTAGAAAATAAATATCAAACCTATTGACATCAAAATTCCACTGTGCTATTGTAGGCTTAGCAATCCTTACTAAATAAGTCGGGATTAAGGAGGATGTTTGGTTTGATACTGTCTACAAAGGGTAGATATGGATTAAGGGCAGCCTTTGACCTTGCCCTGCACTACGGGGAGGGCCCCGTACCACTAAAGAGCATTTCGGAACGCCAGAACCTTTCCGTACCTTACCTGGAGCAGCTTATTGCCATTTTGCGAAAAGACGGCTTGGTTACCAGCGTAAGGGGAGCGCAGGGAGGATACATGCTGTCCCGGCACCCTTCAAAGATAAGCGTTGGAAATATCCTTAGGTCGCTGGAGGGGCCACTGGCGCCGGCGGAGTGTGTGCTGGACGACAATGATAAGGAATGCATTAAGGCGGACTACTGCGTCACCAGGGTTCTGTGGGAAAAGATAATGGACAGCATAAATAGCGTTATAGATTCTGTAAGCCTGCAGGATATGCTGGACGATTATGAAAGGATTGAAAAGGACTATACTAAGGAAGAGAGGGAGAATTTTGACAAAACGAAGGGTCTATGTTGATAATGCCGCGACTACGCCGGTACACCCGCAGGTTATGAAAGAAATGCTGCCCTATTTTACACAATACTATGGCAACCCGTCCAGTATACATTCCTTCGGCAGGCAGGCAAAGCACGCCATGGACAAGGCCAGGGAAAGAGTAGCGGCGGCCCTTGGGGCAGCAACCGATGAGGTTTTCTTCACGGGTAGCGGCACCGAGGCGGACAACTGGGCGGTAAAGGGCGTGGCCTTTGCAAACAAGGGTAGGGGCAATCATATTATAACTACTAAAATAGAACACCATGCCTTGTTGCATACCTGTCAGTACCTTGAAAAACATGGTTTTGAGGTAACATATCTCGACGTGGACGAATACGGGCGAATAAGCCTTAAACAGCTTAACGAGGCGATTAAAGACAGTACGATACTTATATCCATAATGTTTGCCAACAACGAAATAGGCACAATACAGCCGGTAGGAGAAATAGCTAGAATTGCAAAGGAAAAGGGGATATACTTCCACACCGATGCGGTACAGGCCATGGGCAATGTTAAGATTGACGTAAAAGAAATAGGAGTTGACCTGCTTTCCATATCGGCGCACAAAATAATGGGCCCAAAGGGTATAGGAGTGCTGTATATCCGAAAGGGTATAAGGATCGATAACCTGGTACACGGCGGGGCCCAGGAAAGAAGAAGAAGGTCGGGTACCGAGAACGTGGCTGCGGTGGTGGGCATGGGCAAAGCTGCCCAGCTTGCTGCTGAAAACCTTGAGCAGCATACAAAGCGCATGACTTCGTTAAGGGACAGGCTTATTGACGGGATAATAGAAAGGATTCCCCACGTGAAACTTAACGGTCATCCCACCGAAAGGCTGGCAAACAACGTCAATTTCTCCTTTGAGTTTGTGGAGGGCGAGGCATTGCTTCTTAGCCTTGACATGGCAGGGATCGCTGCTTCCAGCGGTTCTGCCTGCACCTCCGGTTCACTGGACCCATCCCATGTATTGCTGGCAATAGGGCTTTCCCATGAAACGGCCCACGGGTCACTGCGAATGACCCTTGGAGAAGCAAACACGGAGGAGGATATTGATTATATACTAGAGCAACTGCCTCCGATAGCAAATAGGCTTAGGGAATTATCACCATTATTTAAACAGTGTGAAGGGGGAAAGGTAAGTGTATAACGAAACGGTTATGGAGCATTTTACCAATCCAAGGAATGTCGGTGAGATAGAGGACGCGGATGGAGTAGGTGAAGTTGGCAGTCCCCAGTGCGGGGATATTATGAAAATATTTTTAAGGATTGAGGATAATATAATTAAGGACATCAAGTTCAAAACCTTCGGCTGTGCTTCGGCCATAGCTTCCAGCAGTATAATGACCGAGATGGTAAAGGGTAAGACTATAGAGGAGGCCCTGTCACTCACAAACAGGGATGTGGTGGATGCTCTGGGCGGCCTTCCGGCGCCGAAGGTACACTGCTCTGTGCTGGCGGAGGAAGCAATCAGAGCGGCCATCGAGGATTACAGAAAGAAAAGCGAAGGAACCAGGAACAGCGGGTGAGCAAATGAAAAAGGACAGGGTGGTAATGGCAATGAGTGGCGGCGTTGACAGCTCGGTGGCCGCTGCTCTACTTTTGAAAAAGGGCTACGAAGTAATCGGGGTGACCATGCAGATATGGCCGGATACCGGCGTACAATCCAAAAGGGAGGGTGGATGCTGCTCCCTCTCTGCGGTGGAGGACGCACGAAGGGTGGCGGACCGGCTGGGCATTCCCTATTACGTAATGAATTTCAAGGACTACTTCCAGCAGAAGGTTATCGACTACTTCGTAAAGGAGTATATGGAGGGCAAGACTCCAAATCCTTGCATAGCATGCAACCGTTACGTGAAATTCGAGGAGTTGCTAAGGAGAGCCCAGGGCCTTGATGCCTTCTATGTTGCCACCGGCCATTATGCAAAGATAGAATACGACAGCAAGAGGGATAGATTCCTGCTAAAAAAATCCGTCTCGGTGGAAAAGGACCAGACCTATGCCCTTTATAATATGAACCAGTACCAGCTTGAGCATACCCTTATGCCGCTGGGGGACTACACAAAGGATGAAACCCGAGAGATGGCCCAAAAGCTTGGGCTGCAGGTGGCGGACAAGCCGGACAGCCAGGAGATATGCTTTGTAGACGACAACGACTACGGGCGGTTCATCGCCGAGCATACCTCCCGCGAAATCAAGAAGGGCAATTTTGTGGACACTAAGGGCAATGTCTTGGGAAGGCACAGGGGAATAGCCCACTACACCATAGGCCAGAGGAAGGGCCTTGGGCTGGCCCTGGGCAAGCCGGTGTACGTGGTTGACATAGACACCAAAAACAACGTAGTGGTGGTAGGGGAAGAGAACGAGCTATTTGGCGAAAGCTTTTTGGTGGAGGATGTCAATTACATATCGATAGCCAAGCTGGAAGGGCCTCTAAGAGTTAAAGTAAAGATAAGATATTCTGCAAAGCCGGCGGATGCACAGATACTCCCCCGTGAAGATAACAGTTTGGAGGTCCGGCTGGACGTACCCCAAAGGGCGATAACACCCGGCCAGTCGGCTGTCTTTTACAGTGGCGACCTGGTGGTGGGTGGCGGGATTATAAAAGGGCTGATACAATAATTTACAAAAATGCACTTAATTACAGTGCATTTTTGTTTGTTTATATCTAAAACTATATATGACGTGATAAAAACTTTACATTGCTGTCATCCTGAGCAATAGCGAAGGATCTTATGTCTATCACCAGAAAGATTCTTCGGACTTCGTCCTCTTAAGCGACAAAGTCGGATTCTTCAATACGTTCAGAACGATAAAGTCGGATTCTCTGGGATTTGACCTTTTAAATTACAAATAAAGGAATGTAATTTCATTAACACTTTATAAATAATACGAAAAGTGGATATTTGGGGGGAGGTGTTTTTGAAAAGAGTTTCAGACATAGTCGGAATGAAAGTGGTGGATTCAGAGGGCAGCCCCGTGGGAGAAGTAGCAAGGGTGTTATGCTCAAGGACCAGGGGTAGGGTACTGGGTATTGAGGTAAAGAAGAGAAAATACGCCAGGGGCGGTACCGTTGTACACTATAGAGATATTCTCAGTTTTGGTGACGACCTTTTAATAATAAACGACAAAAACACCGGCCCAAACCGGGATATACCGGATATTGGCAGCCCGGGGGAAGGGGAAGATATTATCGGTTATTCGGTAATTACCGCCGACGGAAGTGATATGGGGATAATAAGGGACACTGTGATAGGCGAGGCCAATGGAAACATTGAAGGCTATCTTGTTGCCGGAGACCTGTTTGAAGACCTGCTCAGGGGAAGGAAACTGTTAAAGCTGGACAAGACTGAGGTGGTAGGAAAGAGAACAGTCGTTCTGGGCGATGGTGCAATAGCTGATGAGGCAGTGAAATCCGGGGGTCTTGAGAATCTATTAAGATTTAACGATTAACAAATCCAGTAAAGGAGTGTTTATATGGACAACAGATTCATGCGCGGACTGTTGATGGG
>JAAYJF010000033.1 GCA_012523075.1 Clostridiales bacterium
GAATGGAACGTTCTTCTTGACAAGGTAAATTTTATAATCTAGAATCGAATTAGGGATTAATAACTACCGGAGTGGTGACTAATCAAACCGACTTTATTTTCTATAAATATTTGAAATGCACTAATAGTACTATTTCCCTTTATATGTCACTTAAGAGGGCGTTTGGAGATAGGCATAAGGTCCTTCGTTTCGAAAGATCCTTCGCTACGCTCAGGATGACAACCGCTAGCGCACAGGATGATAGCCGCTGTGCTCAGGATGACAGACTGAAGATGTAAAGTTTTAAATACGTTGTAGATATAAATAATAAAAATACATATAAGGAGGGGTCGGTCATGTATATAACCGAAATAGAACTTTCAGGACGGGTTGTCGATGCGGCACTGCTGTCGCGCATTATTAACGCTGTAACAGAGATGGATGCTAAGTTTAGCTTGTGCGAAACGAGGATAGGGCGCACTGCGGATGATGCGGGTTATGCCAGGCTTGAAATTGGTGCACCAACGTGTGAGCGGCTTGATGAGGTTATCGACAAGCTCAAAGAACTCGGTGCAGTGCCCATTAATGGTCAGACCGTCACGCTGGCCACTGTCGCCAAGGACGGGGTAGGCCCCGACGGGTTCTATTCCAGTACAAACATTGATACATACGTGAATATAAGCGGCAAGTGGGTTCCGGTTGACGACATTGAAATGGACTGTGTCGTGGTAGTTGACCCGGAAAGGTCTACGGCCAGGTGTTGTCCCATAGCTGCACTTTCCAAAGGGGATCAGGTGGTCATTGGTCACGGGGGCGTACGGGTTGCCTCGATGGATAGGACCGTCGAGGAGCGGGGTTTCTCCTTCATGGGAAGCGATGTATCGAGCGAGCGCCAGAAATCGCTGATGGTTGAGGAGATCGCGCGGGAGATTCGGGCGGTGCGCGAACGTAACGGCAAAGTTTTGGTCGTGGCCGGGCCTGCGGTGATTCATACGGGGGCGGGCAAACACCTTGCGGCACTTATTGACGCGGGCTACGTAAATGTTTTCTTTGCAGGTAATGCCGTGGCAGTACACGATGTGGAAGCGGCATTGCTTGGAACATCGCTGGGGGTAAACCTAAAAGACGGAATATCTGCGCCGGAGGGCCATATGCACCATATGCTTGCCATCAACAGGATACGAAGCCTTGGCGGCCTGAGACAGGCGGTGGATGCGGGCATTCTAAAGGAAGGGGTAATGCACGCGCTTGTCAAAAATAACGTCCCCTTTGTGCTGGCCGGTTCTATAAGGGATGACGGTCCGCTACCCGATGTTATTACCGATTCTGTTGAGGCACAGAAGGCGATGAGGCAGGGTATAAAAGGGGTGGAAATTGCGCTCATGATGTCGACTATGCTGCACTCAATTGCCACCGGTAATCTGCTCCCGGCGCGAGTCAAAACCATTTGTATCGATATTAACCCGGCTACCGTGACAAAGCTTGCCGATCGCGGGTCGCATCAGTCAATAGGGATCGTAAGTGATGTTGAATGGTTCCTTAAAGAACTCAGGTCTTATCTCATAAAGCCTGATGAATGTGCCAACGATGAAGACTAAATATATAGCCGTTGCTCGGGCATGGGAACAAATCTAAGAGAAGGCAGGTGGTTTGAACACCTGCCTCCTTTTAGATTCTAAAATTGTTGACAAGGGGCCGGAATTGTTGTCTCGTTTGTTGACATAAAATCCGGAACGTGGATGTGTAAAAGCCTTCTGCAGCACTTGGGTGCGGTGGAGAGTCTTCGGTCCCAAACAGGGTACCTGTCCCTGTGTTTGAAGCTGAGTTAGTCCTTTACCGCGGCCAGAGCGTTTATTAGGCCTGCGCCCTGGGAATTGGCGTCCAAGTCGGGGTAAGCCTTTGCGGTTTTCATAAGCCTTTCCTTGACCTGGCCGGGGGTGAGGGAGGGGTTTACTTGAAGCATCTGGGCTACTATTCCGGCACATATGGGTGTTGCCATGGAGGTGCCGGACAGGGTTGTGTACCATTCCTCGGTCCGGGTGTCCTTTCTTTGTTTGTCAAGGTTTGATTTGGGCGAGCGAAGTGAAATTATTCCCACTCCCGGTGACAGCACGTCGGGTTTTACAAGGTCGTCTTTGGTGGGGCCGCGGCTGGAAAAGTCAGCAACTATGCTGCCGCCGGGCTGTTCCGGGTTGATATCGTTTAACGCCCCCACCGTAATTACATCGGGGTGAGTTCCCGGGGAGTTAATGGTACCACTTTCCGGGCCGCTGTTGCCCGCGGCAATGCACACCACAAGCCCGGCTTTCCACGCTTTTTCCACCGCCTGGCACACAGGGTCGTTTTTGTAGGAGAGGGTGGCGCTGCTTCCCAGCGAAAGGTTCAGAATCCTGATTCCATAGGCATCCTTGTTCTGGATGCACCATTCCACGCCCTTTATTACCGTGGAAAGGCTGCCGCTTCCCTGCTTGTTTAATACCTTTACCCCCACCAGCTTTGCTTCCGGGGCAGGGCCTTTGTATAGGTGCCCCGACCTGTTGCCGTCGGAGGCAATATCCCCTGCCACGTGGGTGCCGTGCCCGTTGTCATCGTAGGACTTGGTTTTCTGACCCACCAGGTCCTTGAATGCGGCAATCCTGCCGACAAGGTCAGGGTGCTCGTATATCCCGGTATCCAGCACCGCCACCGTAACACCCCTGCCGGTAACCTCGTCATCCCACAATTCGGCGGAGTGGATGGTCTTTGTGGCAGTGTCAAGGACAGCCTTAATTTCCCCGTCATACCATACTCTTTTTACGTTTGTATCCCTTACCAGGTTTTCGAGGTTCCTTGCGTTAACCCTGGCAGAAAATGCGTTTATTACCGTCAGCTCGTCCCTAAGGTTGCAGCCGGCACTTTTGGCAACCGACCTTGTGATAGTGCCCCCGCTTCGGGTATCCGATAGCTGTACAATTACCGGAATCCTTTTAAGGCGCTGCTTTGCCCCCTTGTAGGTGCCTTGAAAAAAACAGGGTAGCCGCTTTGCCGGTCGGTACCATTCTAAGGCGGAATTTCTTAAGGATGGGCAGAACTTATGGCTGTACTTGCGAATCCAGTCCACTTCATGGATTGTCATGAATCTTTCCTCCTTGCATACTTGGTACAATATTATATGAAAACCGGCTATTAGGGGTGTGTGAATTGATATGGAAAAGGGCTTTGGCCTTTGGTAGAATAGATTAAACAAACATACTGGATATTTTAGCTAATATTATCTGGAAAAGGAGGGTAATAAATTGCCACAATTTGCACAGCGTATGAAAACCATGGAAAAATCCGCTAACATAATAAAAGGTTTGTTTGGTGCGATGAACGACCCGGGACTTATATCCTTCGGCGGCGGCGCACCGGCCCGGGAGGCCCTGCCGGTTGATAGGGTCCGTGAGATCGCATCAGACATTATAACAACCGACAAAAAGGGTATAGAGGCCCTTCAGTACGGAAGCGTAATGGGCCTGCCGGAGTTACGGGAAGTGGTGGTGGACCACCTGCTTGTGCCTAAAGGGGTTAAGGCAAAGGCGGAAAACATACTAATTACCAGCGGCGGGCTGGAGGGAATAAACCTTTTGTGCCAGCTATACATTGACCGGGGGGATATAATACTGGTTGAATCTCCCACCTTTGTCCATTGCGTGGAAATATTCGAGATGTTTGAGGCAAAGTGCATTGCCGTTGAAATGGACGGTGACGGCATGAATACCGAGGACCTGGAGGCAAAAATCAAAAAGTATAGGCCCAAAATGGTGTACGTTATACCTACATTTCACAATCCCACCGGTAGGACGCTGTCGCTAGAACGAAGGCAAAAAATTGCCGAGTTGGGCAGCAAGTACGATGTAATAATACTGGAGGACGACCCCTACAGGGATATACGTTACAGCGGCAGTGACCTTTTGCCTATAAAAGCCTTTGACGAGACTGGCCATACGGTGTTAGCAAACAGCTTTTCGAAGATATTCTCACCGGGCAGCCGGCTGGGCTATGTGCTGGCCGATGATGAGACTTCGGCAAAACTCTTTGACGCCAAGACCGCAACCAATTCCCATACCTCAATGCTGCCGCAGGTGATTTGCGCCGAGTTCTTCAAACGCGGTTATTATCCGGACCATCACCGGATGATTTGTGACCTCTACCGCGGGAGAAGAGATACCATGATTGAATGCATAGACAAATTCTTCCCGGAGGGGACAAAGCGGACCTTTCCCGACGGCGGGCTGTTTACCTGGGCGGAGCTGCCGGGGGACATAAACACCACCGAGCTTTTGGCCGAAGCGGTGAGCAGCCCCGACGTGAAGGTGGCCTACGTTGCCGGTGAGGGGTTCTTTACCGAGGGCGGTGGGAAGGGCAAAAACTGCATGAGGCTTAGCTTTGGCAGCGTTCCTCCGGAAAAAATAAGGACGGGCATGGAAAGGCTGGGTGGACTAATCCACTCCAAATTGAAATAACTGGGTGGGAAACCACGGGGACGGGGGTTGTGATTTAGTGATTTCGAGACACAAGAACCGTCCCCATGTCCAATGCCGGTTAAATAAACGAGGAGGCGTGAAGAATGGAGTTTGACCCGATGCAGTATAACTATCCGTCCAGAAGAAACATTGTATACGCTAAAAAGGGAATGGTGGCTACCTCACAGCACCTTGCCGCCCAGGCGGGGCTGGACATGCTCAAAAAAGGCGGCAACGCCGTTGACGCGGCCATAGCAACCGCCGCCTGCCTTACGGTGGTGGAGCCCACCTCCAACGGTATAGGCGGGGATGCCTTTGCTATCATGTGGATGGATGGCGGGCTACACGGGCTAAACGCCAGCGGCCCAGCTCCAAAGGCCCTTTCGGTGGAGGCACTGATAAGGGCGGGATACAAAGAGATGCCCCGACTAGGCTGGATACCGGTAACGGTACCCGGTGCACCCTCGGCGTGGGCGGCTCTGTCAGAAAGATTTGGCAGGCTACCTCTTACTGAAGTATTAACCCCGGCAATAGAATACGCCCTGAAGGGTTACCCGGTTTCGCCGGTGGTAGCCGCTGCCTGGGACAGGGCCTATATAATGTACAACAGCCAGTCAAAGGTGGAGGAGTATAAATACTGGTTTGACACCTTCGCCCCCGGGGGCAGGGCACCAAGGCCCGGGGAGATATGGCGGTCGCCGGACCATGCTGCATCGCTGGAGCGAATTGCAGCAACCGGTGCCAAGGACTTCTATAGGGGCGACCTGGCAGAGAAGATTACGGATTTTTCGAGAAAGTACGGCGGTTACCTGAGAGGGGAGGACCTGGAGGAATACAGCCCCGAATGGGTGGACCCGATAAAAGTGGACTACAGGGGTTATGACGTTTGGGAGCTTCCGCCCAACGGCCATGGCCTGGTTGCGCTGATGGCCCTTAATATACTAAAGGGACTTGACCTCCCCGAGTGGGGCGAGACCGGTTCATTCCACCGGCAGATAGAGGCAATAAAGCTTGCCTTTGGCGACTGCCTTGAATACCTCACCGACCCAGAATGCATGAAGGTTTCAGTGGAGGCACTACTGTCCGAGACTTACGCGGCGGAAAGAAGAAAGCTAATAGGCAGTACGGCCCTTATCCCTAGGCCGGGCACCCCGCCCAAAGGGGGTACCGTTTACCTGGCGACGGCGGACGGTGAGGGCAACATGGTCTCATTTATACAGAGCAATTTTAGGGGATTTGGCTCGGGGCTGGTGGTACCGGGTACCGGAATTAGCCTGCACAACCGGGGTAGCAGTTTCTCGCTGGACAGGTCCCATGTAAACTGTGTCGCGCCTATGAAGAGACCCTATCACACCATAATACCGGGTTTCCTGACAAAGGATGGCCGTCCGGTGGGTCCCTTCGGGGTAATGGGTGCCTTTATGCAGCCCCAGGGGCATGTGCAGGTTATTGTCAATACCGTCAATTACAATATGAATCCCCAGGAAGCCCTGGACGCACCCCGCTGGCAATGGGCGGAGGGTAAAAAAGTGTATATAGAGCGACAGTTTCCGCCGGACGTTGCCAGTGCCCTTGCGGGGCTGGGCCACGACGTGCAGTGGCATGATGATACCGCCTCCTTTGGCAGGGGCCAGATTATCTGGAGGATGGAGGACGGCACGTTGGTCGGGGCTACCGAGCCCAGGGCGGACGGGATGGTAGCGGCCTGGTAATGCAAAAAAAGGAGCTTATCGCAAGCTCCTTTTTGAGTCCGGCCACTAATCACTAGCCACTAATAATCACATGTTCGGCAGGTACAGCTTGGGGTCCTGGTGTTCCCCGTCCTTAAGCACTTCAAAATGCAGGTGGGGCACATCCCCTATCTCAAACTCGGCGGTATTCCCCACACCGCTTATGACCTTACCTTGCCCAACCTTTTGTCCTTCCTTGACCATGTTTCCGTTTTGCAGATTGGCGTAACGGGTCACTAGGCCGTCGCCGTGGTCAATAGTTATCATTATTCCCAGTGTTGGATGATTGGTAATCTCGGTTACCGTGCCCGACCTTACCGCCTTGACCTGTGTACCTATTGGGGCTGCTATATCGATGCCGTGGTGGGTGGTCCACTGCTCAAGGGTTTTTGAATAAACAAGATTATCCTTTCCGTAATCCATGCATATCTTTCCCAGAAGCGGCACCAGCATTCTTTCCTTACTGGAAGTAGTATTCTGTACCTGGGACGATGCCGGGGCGGTTGGTTGTTCATGGACAGTGGTCTGTTGAGCGCTTTTATCTCGTTCATCGCTAACCGCTTGCTGCTGTTCAGTTTGGGAAGCGGACATGTCCTTAGCATCGTCAATTAAGACCGCCGGACTGTTTTCCTGGGGCTGCGCCGCTTCGAAGGGATACTCTTCCTGTATCTGGTTTTCCGCACCCGGCAGACCGTTCTGGCTGAAGTACTCCAGATTGTTCCTGGTTACCCAGACAGCGGTGGCTGCTAGTAGAACCAAACACAAAAATAATACGATATAAAAACTATCCCTGTTTATTGCAGCAAAAAATTGGCTCCTGCTAAATCTTTTCCTGAAGCTCATGGCTTACTTATCACCTCCATCCGGTAGTATGTCCATAAAATAGTAAAAAATACGTTGTAATATTTAGTTCCAACTATAAATATTATTTAAAGAGTTAATGGGGGAGGGATGGCTGTGAGGACAATAATACTGGTTATATTATTCATATTTCTTGTAACCATTGTACTTCCCGTATTCATTACCCAGGGCTGTAACATGTTTCAAAGGCCAGAGAAGGGATACCTGGACGAAAAGCCCTATGAGGCAACCGTGTATTTGCACGGGGAAGGAATCATCAGGAATATGGACCTTGAGGAATACATAAAGGGAGTGGTGGCGGCGGAGATGCCGGCCAGCTTTCACCATGAGGCCCTTAAGGCCCAGGCGGTGACAGCACGGACCTATGCCGTAAAAAGGATGACCTCCCTGGGAGGTAGCCCCAATCCCGACCATCCAGAGGTGGATGTATGTACTGACTCCACCCACTGCCAGGCCTGGATTTCCGATGAACAGTTCCGGAAAAACCTAAGGGGACAGTTCGGCTTATTCGGATACAAAAAATACCTGGAAAACGTATACCAGGCGGTGGACGAAACCCGGGGCCTTATACTGGTATACCAGGATGAGATAATAGACCCTCTTTTTCATTCCACCAGCGGTGGTTTTACCGAAAACTCCGAGCAGGTATTTTCGGCGGTGGTGCCATATCTAAGAAGCGTTTCCAGCCCCTACGAGGAGCACTCTCCAAAACTGACCGACAGAGTTGAAATGAAGACTGCGGATTTTGTAAAAACCATGCAGCAAAAGTTTGACGGCCTGAAAATAGACGCAAAGGACATTCCCTCCGCCATCCAGGTTCTGGAGACCAGTCAGGGCGGAAAGGTAATAAGCGTAAGGATTGGCAATAAAGTGGTGAGCGGTCGCGAGGTCCGGGCCGCCTTAGGATTAAACTCCACCGATTTTAAGATAGGCTGCCAAGGGGATACCGTTGTTATTACCACCACTGGATACGGCCATGGTGTCGGAATGAGCCAGTACGGTGCTGACGGTATGGCAAAGAGGGGAGATGCCTTCGACAGGATACTCGCGCACTACTATACGGGGGTGGATATAAAGAGGATACAGGAGGCCTTTGACCGCACTAAATGAATATATACGACTAAAATCCTTCTATAACATAATTAAACCGCATATAGATGAAATAGAAAGACACGAAAAAGGGGGTTCCGAGAATTGAAGGATTATATACACGAGCGCGTAGTGGCCGCTGCCAAGTATGTAATGGATACAAAGTCTACGGTAAGGGAAACCGCAAAGGTCTTTGGGGTTAGTAAGAGCACCATACACAAGGACATTACCGACAGGCTTCCCAGAATAAATCCTTCACTTGCCGAGGAAGTAAAAAGGGTACTGGCATACAACAAAGCCGAAAGGCACATAAGGGGAGGAAAAGCCACCAGGGAAAAGTACATAAAGGCTCAGGGCAAAAGTGCCATACCTTCTTAAACCTAACAAAAAAATATAAAAAAAGAGGTTTTTTTAGGATAATATAGAACTTAAATATATTAACTGGAATACTTATGATAAAACCGGGAGGCGGGGGAAGCGCATGTTTGATTTGAACGTTGAGATGGGAATTGACCTCGGTACCGCCAGTGTATTAGTATTTGTAAAGAAAAAGGGCATAGTACTGAACGAGCCGTCGGTGGTTGCCATTGATAAAAACACCGACAAAATCCTGGCTGTGGGCGAAGAGGCAAGGCAGATGCTGGGCAGGACACCGGGAAACATAGTGGCTATACGACCTTTGAGGGACGGCGTAATATCCGATTTCAGAGTGACCGAAAGGATGCTTAAGTATTTTATACAGAAGACGTGCGGTAACCGTAGAGTGTTCAAACCCAGAATCATAATATGCGTACCCAGCGGTGTGACCCAGGTGGAAAAAAGAGCGGTGATAGACGCCGCAAACCAGGCCGGGTCCAGAAAGACCTTTCTTATAGAAGAACCCATTGCAGCTGCCATAGGCGCCGGGCTGGATATTTCAAAACCCACCGGCAACATGGTTGTGGATGTAGGGGGAGGCACCACCGATGTCGCAGTAATATCCCTGGGCGGTATAGTGGTAAGTACCTTTATAAAGATAGCGGGCGATAAATTCGATGAAGCCATAATTAGGTATATGAGAAAGAAGTACAATCTGCTAATCGGCGAAAGGACCGCCGAGGAGATGAAGATTAGAATAGGCTCGGCCTACAAAAATGGGAACGGAGAGTCCATGGAGGTAAGAGGAAGAAACCTTGTGACCGGGTTGCCCAAAACCCATGAAGTCTTTTCCAGCGAAATGGTTGAGGCATTGGAGGAGCCTGTCTCGGCTATTGTGGACAGCATACACTCGGTTATAGAAAAAACTCCTCCCGAGCTGGCCGCAGATATAAGCGACAGCGGTATAGTACTGACCGGGGGCGGTGCGCTTCTTCACGGGCTGGATATTCTGCTTGCAATAAAATTAGGCACACCTGTAAGGGTGGCGGAGGACTCGGTATCCTGTGTGGCCGCAGGAATGGGTAAAGCTCTCGATGCCATGGAAACCTTGGAGGGGAGCCTGACAACCACCAAGAGGGGTTAATTGTAACAACGCGCCGGTATACCCGGCGTTTTTTGTATCCTCTAAAGTTGCCGGGGCACGGTGCCGATAATTACCTGTGAGGTGATTTATCGTGCTCAGGGGACTTTATATGGCGGCTGGCGCAATGGCCACCGAAGTCAAAAGGGTGGATGTGCTTGCCAACAATATCGCCAACGCAGATACAAACGGTTATAAGGGGGATAGGGTAATAACGGGCCCTTTTAAGGAAGTGCTTATTTCGATAATAAACGACAAGTGTCCGGACAGGGGTCTTGTGCCGCGGGGCGGCATCTCGGCGTCAGCCGAGGGGGGAAGGATAATGCTGGAGACCAGGGGTAGGTTTCTTGTCCTTGATACGCCGCGGGGTAAGAGCTACAGCACCGAGGCTGCCCTTACCGTTAACAATGAAGGATATCTTGTTACCACCAGCGGGAATTACGTGCTGGGGGCAAATGGTAGGATACAGGTAGGTGATATACAAAGCGTGTACCTGGACCAAAACGGCGGGGTCTATTCCAACGGATACCCGGTGGACAGGTTGCAGCTTTTTTCCGCGCCCGGTGTAATAGGAACTCTAAACGGTGGCTCTGCGCTAAACAGCGTGAACACATCCTTTATACAGGGAAACCTCAAGGAGACCGGCAGGACGCTTGACCTGGCGATAAAGGGAGAAGGTTTTTTCTGCGTCAGGGCCCAAGGTGAGGAAAGATACACAAGGGACGGTTCCTTTGTAATTGATACGGAGGGTTACCTGTCAACGGTTGACGGGTTCAGGGTGGTCGGTGATATGGGTGATATATACATAGGCGATGAGGATATTGATATTCATACAAACGGTGAGATATACTCCGGTGACCTTTTTTGGGACAGGCTGAAGATGGTTACCTTCGACAGGCCGGAGGAGTTGCGCAAGGTGGGAGATAACCTGTACACAGCCGATGGGGACAACAATTACCGGTACGGCATAGAGGGCGAAGTACTCCAGGGGTTTTTGGAGGCTTCCAACATAAACGCGGTCAAGGAAATGGTTAATATGATCACAGCCTTCAGGACCTACGAAGCAAACCAGAGGGTAGTTACGGCCTATGACGAGGTACTGGGTAAGGCGGTTAACGAGATAGGAAGGGTATAAGCTTAAAAAAGGGGTGAGCGATATGATGAGAGCGCTTTGGACGGCAAGCTCAGGGATGACGTCACAGCAGCTAAACGTGGATACCATTGCCAACAACCTGGCAAATGTGAATACCACCGGCTACAAAAAGGAGAGGGCGGAGTTCAAGGATTTGCTTTATGTATCCTTATCAAAGGCTTCTGTAACCGACGGGCAGGGAAGACCTGTGGGTCTCCAGGTAGGTCACGGCGTTAGGCCTTCGGCTATAGTCAAGAATTTTACCCAGGGGAGCATGCAGTCCACCGGTAACCCGTTGGACTTTGCAATTGACGGAGAAGGCTTCTTCGTAGTCCGCGACCAAAATGATAATGAATACTATACCAGGGATGGGAGCTTCAAATTGAGCATCGATGGTGAAGAAGCCACCATGGTTACCTCCAGCGGATACGTTCTGCAGGTTGAAGGGGGAGACGCAGAGCTTGGCGGCGAGATTAGTGAAATAACCATTGATGAGAACGGGATGCTGATGGTGAGGAGAAACGACGGTACCCTGGATGAGATTGGCGTGGTGGACCTAGTGAGGTTTGTAAACCCTTCCGGGCTTGAAAGCGTAGGTGGAAACCTGTTCAGGATGACCACGGCGTCCGGGGAGCCCATCGAAGCTGAGGAACCGGGTATGAACGGCACCATAATGCAAAACTTCCTGGAAGCTTCCAACGTGCAGGTGGTGGAGGAAATGGTAAAGCTCATAACCGCCCAGAGGGCCTATGAGATCAATTCCAAATCGGTACAGACCGCAGATGAGATGCTTCAGATAGCAAATAATCTGAGAAGATAAAAAAGCGAAGGTGATACCTGTTGAAAACGGATGGAATAAACCCATACAACAGTGATATAATAAAGGACACATACCGAAGGGTAGAGCAGGATACCGGGCAGGACTTTGCGAATATTCTGGAAAGGGCCCAAGCGGAAAAAGACGATAAAAGGCTTAAGGAAGCGTGCCGGGAACTGGAGGCGGTGTTTGTTAATACCGTACTTGAGAGGATGCGCGCTACCATAATGCGGGACGGGCTGATAAAAAAAGGCCTTGGGGAGGATATTTTCACGTCCATGCTGGACGGCCAGCTGGCCTCCGAGATTTCCAAGGGCGAGGGAATAGGCATAGCGGACCTTTTGTACCGGCAGCTGTCAAACAACACAATAAGGTGATGGGGTGGAAATAAGTGCTAAACATTAAACAAATAATGGATATACTTCCCCACAGGTATCCTTTCCTGCTGGTGGATTCCATACTGGAGATGCAAGAGGGTGTAAAGGCGATAGGCATTAAGAACGTGACGGCAAACGAACCCTTTTTCCAGGGTCATTTTCCCGGCAACCCAATAATGCCCGGCGTGCTGATAGTAGAAGCGATGGCCCAGGTAGGGGCGGTGGCGATACTGTCAAAGGACGAGTACAAAGACAAGCTTGCGGTGTTCGCCGGGATTGATAAAATGAGAATGAGGCGGCAGGTGGTGCCGGGGGATTGTCTGCTTATGGAGGTAGAGCTAACCACCATGAAAAGGGGTATCGGAAAGGCCGTTGCAAAGGCCACAGTGGACGGTGTTCTGGCGGCCTCCGGCGAGTTGATGTTCGGACTTGTGGATAATGAATAAAACAATAACGGAGCATATTTGAAAAAATCATCATATGCTCCGTTGCTGGCTCTTTATCGGTAACCATTATCCCATAAGGTGGGTCTACCGTTTTTCATTGTTGTTTCTAATGGCGTGCTCATATCTCACAATAAGCTCATCCAGGTTTTGGCTTAGTTTAATTACCTTTTCGAGATGATCCGGACCCTTATCCGTTTTCAACTCATCTTCAAGTAGTTTTCTGTATTCTTCAATTTCCCTTTTAAGGTTTTCCAACTGTTCAACTTCCATCGGACTCACTCCTTACTTAATCCTTCGTTTTTCGTATAAAACGCCTCCTTAGTGTGTATCCTCTATACTGAAGAATTATTTAGGAGGACTAAAATGTCAGACAAGCGCTTCGGAAGCATTTTAGTTGTAGTAGTTACCTTGCTGTACTACGTCTTTTTTCATTTTAATTGTATAATTATACCATATACGGCGGGGTATGGCAAAGAGTTTATTAGGGGAGGTAATAACCCCACCGGTGGTCAAGTTGCCGAAGGACGTGACGGGGTCACCCCCGGTACAGGATCCCCCATCACGGAGGCAGAGCCGGAGGTTATCGGCCAGGCTTTTCAACCGTTGCAGGAGCTGCCGCAGCCTGTACCGGACCAAAAATACCGAACCGAACCCCTGTCGGAGCTGTTGACTTCTCTGGCGCAGCCGGCATTGCCCCAATCCGATGTAACAGGTCAAACAGTGCAAGCCCAACCGGGTAATAAGCCAAGAACCATACAGCCCCGGCAAGGTAGTAAGCCCCAAGCCGTACAGCCTCGGACGGAAGGAACAGACCCGAACGGCTCCCGGGTTTTGCTGTCTGGAAACCGCGCGGCTAAGGCCCTTTCTTCGCTGTCTCTTAAGGACAAACTGTGGCTTTTAAGGGTCCTAAGCCGATGCAGCATGGAAGAATTCCTTCGGATAAGGGCTATGTTGGAGGACGGTGTAACCTACCAGGAGAATCTTGAGATGTACAGGATTCTACGACATAAAGTCACCGATGAAGAGCAGCAAAAGCTGGATTCCCTGATAGAAGCATATACCCGATAGTTGGTAGCTGGTAA
>JAAYJF010000170.1 GCA_012523075.1 Clostridiales bacterium
CACGTAAAGGATATCCGGCTCCTCCGCGTAGAAGTAAGCGGTGCCGTTAACCTGAAACATGCCGATGAATTGCAGGTCTGCATCCGGCTCCGCTTCCCCGATATATTCTATTTCACCGATAGGGGTCAGCGGCTGGGGGAGCGGTTTGTGGGACACCCTCTCCCAATAATACAACTCGCCCCGATAAAGAACGGCTGGGTAAATAACATCGGAACCAGGCAGTTCAGGAGGAGTACCAGTTATCGGATCGTCTTTCTCCGCACAGCCGGTAAAAAGAAGCAACGGTAGTATAAGAAACTGAATCAGAATCCGTAATTGCCTGATACGCATAGGTGTATTCGGCCTCCATACCTCTATTATTTCCTATTAATATCTTGGACGTTTACAAGGCTAAAGGGGTTCCATAATTTTGTAAAACATAGAGTTTTTGATATAATCTGTAATAAATATGGGGTTAACGGTACTAATCATATAGTAACATAATTGGTGTTGAATACCCGGCTTAGGAAGGAGATATTTTCAGATGAACTACTATAATCTTATCAAAAGTCATAGGAATAAAATCTTGATTGGTTTTTTGGTTATATTTTTATTAGGAAATTTCTATTTGATATCAAAGACAAAAGAATATCAAAGGAAAATTAAATATGTTGCCGGAGAACAATACATTGCCTTTTTCAGTTCTTTGAGGGCTTACGGAGTTAGTTTAAAGCATTTTGATGAATATGCTACGGAGCATAATGACATAGAAAGAGAGATTGAAATAACTAAGGAGCATGTCAATAACCTGGTCAGTTACGCAAGATTCTATGGTATGCTTGCTCCCGAGCACCAAAAAGAAACACGATTATCAGCGATACTTTGGCAGATTGCCATCGATGCACAGAAATTTTACGAAGGATATCTTTTGAATGAAAATAAAATAAAAGAAAATACGGATAGGATTGGCAAGTTTTCTATAGCCGTAAACGAAATAGTTGAAATGGAAAACAGTACCAGGATAAAAGCTCTGGGAACCCGTGAAGGATTTAATGAGGAAGAAATGGCAGACATTCTTTATCCCAAAATGAAAGAAATTATGGATTTAACAGGACTGTATGATGAAAGGAGCCCTATTAATGATTAATAGAATTATTTCAATTGTATTGATACTGGTACTTATAGTTATTGCCATTATCGGATGTAAACGTAGTGCAGATAGTTCCTATAATGAAGTCATAAAGGATGGCAAAGTAGAAATTGACGGAATTTCTTATGATATAAAGTCAGTCACGCAGACTGCTTACAAATACGATGATAATGGGAATATCCTGGAAAAAGTCACTACAAGTAATGGTTCGAAAACGCGTATTGAGTATATATATGAAAATGGCCGGCTAATTGAAGATAGATTATATTCAAATGACGGAATATACTCATACAGCGATGTATCGCTTACTAAGCACTACTATTATGAATATGACCGTCTTGTGAAAATTAGGTCTGTTACCAGGGCCGGTTTGGAAGCCGTTACAGAATATTCTTATGGTGATAATACCGAGACACAAGTACATTACAATTCGGACGGCAGCATATCCTTTGTACAAACCGCATACCTGGATGATGATGGCAAGATAGTTAAAGGCGTTTTAACCGATGCAGGCGGAGAAGTCATGGACACAAGGACATTTCACTACGATAACGGCCTTTTGGTCAAGGCTATTGTTGAGAGGGACGGCGTGATTACCAAGACCTTTAATTACGAGTACAATGATATCGGTGACAAAATAATGGAGTACAATATCTTTTGTGACGAAGTGTATACCCTATTTGCTGCGTTCTATGACTATGCGTATAATGAGGATTTATTGCTTGTAACGGTTACAACTTACCGGGTACAATCACCAATATCCGAAAAAAATATTAGGGATGGATGCATATGAATAGAAATTCAGGGACATAGAAAGGCTGCAGAAAATGTTCGGCCTCGTGTCCCCCACCGCCACCCTTCACTATATCGGCTACGAAGATGACAGGTACCTGTGCTTTCACTGCAATATAGGCTGCCTCTGGAGAAAAAAGTAATCATGGGGACGGTTCTTTTGATTACTCATGGTACCAAAACACCTTTTCATGTTTAGGTTTTGGCAATTTGGATTAATTCCATATTATAGTATACTGTACTATTAAGAAGCTGTTATAGTCCTTATTGTATTTAAGTGTAAAGGCACAGAATTTTCAATGATAGGGTGATGAATATGCGAAAAATTATTTTTGTGGGGCTTCTATTACTGGTTTTAGCATGGGTTTTAGCCGGGTGTTCCAGTACCCTTAAAATGGCTGTTCAAAATATACCCGTTGGCAATTATATAATGCAAGAAGCAGAGGAGCCTGCAAAACCCATTGTGCTACTGAAAGACGGCTATAGATTTACCTTTAATTATTCCATGTTGAGCAGTTATTATGCTATTGGTTCTTATGAAATTGATGACGGTAGCTTGATTCTCAAAACAGATGATGGTGAATACAAATATGTGTTTAAAATCAAGGATAACACTTTGATTTTTAACGAAAAAGAATCATCAGAAATTCCATCATATGCAAATGTGCCCGACGGCGCAGTCTTCGAAGAAACGCACGAGTAAGATATTCGAGTGCGCAGAAAAAATGATTGAGACAGAAAAGTAATATTGAGGGTGTAGATTAGTAAGGAGGCGACTAAAAATGATGCGGCAGACATATTTTCTGCTTATTTTAGCCGTGCTGCTTCTTATTACAGTTTCCTGCAGCAATAGTATGAACGGCGATGCAGTAAAACTAGACCACTTGAAAACGCCGGAAAGGCTGGAGGTTGAAAGCAAAGCAGTATTTGAAAAAATACAGCAATTAGGTCCTATGGGAATGGCAGTGGGAGATCTGCAAAACAAAGCCCCCAACTTAACAGATGAGGAAAAGGCGGAACTGGAAGATAAAAGGGAGAGCCTGCGGGGAAATTTGCAGGAAATAGAAAGTGTAAAAATAATAATCACCGATAAAGATGTGATTGGAGCAATTTTTGATAAGATCAGGGAAACAACAGCCAGGTACCTGGAAGATTTGGATGATAGCACTTGGAAGGAATCCGAATACTTCAGAGTGTTCGCATATTATAACGGCAACGCCATCAGTCTTGCAACCCATGGCGGGGATAATCTATATACCGTGTCAGACGGATATATCTTAAGCTTTTATGTATGTGAGGATAACATGCTTATATCCTCTGATGGAGCTGCGGAGCCCAAAGCTCTTGCAATACCGTTTGATTTTGACTGGTTCCAAGAACTGATTAATTAGGGCTATAGCCTGAAGTAAGGGAGTCCGATTAGTAGGACTATTCGTGGTAGCAGAAATGTATGCTCTTCTAGGCGAGTAATCACTGAGTTACTCTTCCACCCTGTGTGATACTCTTCTATTCAAACAAATTACATGGTACAATACAAGTTAGAGTTTACATATTAAGGGAAGTGGTGTAATGAGTAAACAAGAAAGACATAAATACTGGATTGAATTAGCTGAATATGATTTGGAAACAGCTAAGGTTATACTAACAGGAGAGCGATATTTGTATATCGGTTTTATGTGCCATCAAGTAATAGAAAAGGCACTAAAAGGGTATTATGCCTGTGTATCTGGAGATAATCCGCCTTATATTCATAACCTTACAATACTATCAAAGAAATCAGGTATATATCAGCTTTTTACTGAAGAGCAGAAAGATATTATTGATTCACTTGAGCCCCTTAATATTCAAGCTAGGTATCCAACCACTAAGGATAAACTTATGAAGTCGTTGACAAAGGAAAAGTGTAAAAAAATAATTGATGAAACGGAGGCTTTATTTCAATGGATAAAAGCCAGGCTTTAGAAAAGGCTATACAATATGCAGCATTAGTAAGTGAGAAGATAAAACCTCAAAAGGTTGTTTTGTATGGCTCTTACGCAAAAGGAAATTGGAAGGAAGAAAGCGATATAGATATTGCCGTGATTGTTGATACAGTTGATAAGGACTTTTTGGAAACAGAAATAATGTTATATAAATTAAGAAGGAATGTAGATGATAGAATAGAACCAATCCTATTAGAATGTAAAAAAGATGAAGGCGGTTTTATAGATGAGATATTGAAACATGGAGAGGTTATATATAGCACGTGAAAAGCTGGGGATTTAGCGATTTCCAGCTTTTATACTAACTGTAGTAATTATTTTATATAACTAAGACACATCTTCCCTATTTTATGACAGTACAGACTTAAACATAAATGATAAAAAAATGTTTTCAAAGGAGGCGACACTGTGGGAAAAAACAATTGGGATATCGGCCTGAGATTAAAGCTTTTTATCGCTACGTTTCTAATGCTTTTGGCTTTTTATATTATCTTGCTAATAATTATACCCGGGAGTGATTTCGATTTTCGGCATGATATAGATTGGCAGTTCTTAATAGTATTATCCGTTATATTTGGTTTTTTCGGAGCTAACAGGTATAAGAAAATGAAAATTGAAATACCAATAACTGATAAAGCCGCTTTTATAGTGCTTCTCAAGGACTGCGTACAATATACCAGGTTAAAAATTATTAGCCAAGACAATGATGCTTTCCAGTTAAAGCCAAAGCTTGTCTGGACAGAATTATGGCTATGGAATGAAAAAGTTACTGTAACTATAGAGGAAAATCAAGCGATAATAAAGGGACCCGGTATTTACGTGGAGAAATTAAAAATAATGTTAGATGCTTTCTTGTAATCATGGGGACGGTTCTTTTGATGCGGTAACGAAACAATAAGCTGGCAATGGTCATTGCTGTGCAGACCGCCAGCGGAGACTAACCCGGAAGTAGCGGCTATAGTATGGGGTTATGTTTATTCCCCGGATGTAGAAAATATGATACCGTAGCGGCCTACGACACTTTGGCAAAACAGGCAAGGGCGGCCGGTGCCACCGAACAGGAGATAAAGCAGGCCATCCGTATTGCCTATTACGTGGCGGGGATGCAGGCCCTGGCTGCAGGAAGCGCCGCCTTTGAAGAGTAAACCTTTATCTCCCGGATAAATATTTTTAAAAGCCCGGTTCATGCTGTAATGAATCCGGGTTTTTTGTTACTAACAATATAGAACAAAAAACGCAACACCTTACCGGGGGAGGATGGATTGATGATTTTTATGCAAAACAATAAAACAAAACCCAAAGACTTATATCCAATACATATAAAAACCGTATACAATTTTTCTTACCGGCTGTCGGGAAATGCGGATACCGCCGGAGTATTAACGGAAAAAGTATTTCAAAACCACCGGTCTGAGCAGGATAAACTCCATTTATTGAAGCTGGCCTGGGAAATCTTTTCGGAATACTACGGGTGCATTGACTTAGAGAGCGAAAACCCGTTCCAGCAGGCTTTATTGTCTCTGCCTCCAGACCTTCGCTGCACCGTTATACTCCGCGATATAATGGGCTGCTCCTACCACCAGATTGCAGTTATTCTGGATAAATCCGATTTCGAGACAGCCGGGCTAATTTCAAAAGCAAGGGTCGCACTTTCAAAGTCCTATAGAAAACTAAATATTACAAGTTAAAACCTATAGGATTTGGCTTTTCTTTGCCGAATAAATAAGGTGGAGGGAAGCCATGGAGAGAATAACTATTCTTTATGAATCAAATAGAGAAGCCGTATTTGGCTACTTTTTACGTATGACCGGCAATTGGGAAGAGGCGGCTGAATTGACCCAGGAGACCTTTTATCAGGCCTGCCTGTCCCTTTACCGGTTTAAAGGGGAAGCATCCCTCAAAACCTGGCTTTTTTCCATTGCACGGAACGTTTACCTCAAGTTTATCCGTGAAAAAGGAAAACGAAAGGAAATGATACGGGAGGGGCCTTTTTTGGAAAACCGGCCTGCACCGGGACCGCCGGACCCGTCGGCGGAAGCGCTTATACTAAAGGAAGAGCGTGAAAGGATACGAAAAGGGCTGGCCCGGCTCCCCGAAAAGGACAGAACTATTATAATACTCAAAGAATTCCAGGGGTTTTCCTACGAAGAGGTTGCCACGATTTTGGGCCAGACGGTGAACTGGGCACGGGTTAATTTTTTCAGGGCTAAGAAACGGCTGGGAGAGGCTTGCCGGGAACAGGAGGACGATGACGAATGAAGCTTAAAGAATGCGATCTTGTACAGGAGCTAATGCCTTTATTTAGCGAAAACCTGCTGAGCGAAGAAACCGCCGGATTTGTCAAAGAACACATAGCCGGATGTAATAGCTGTGCCCGGGTATGGGAGGACTTTACCCGGCCCCTGCCCGACCCGATAACCGTGGAAGGGCATGCTCCGCAAAAGGACATTAAGATACTGTTCAGGCTGAAAAGAACGGCCGCCGCCGTTATTATGCTGCTGGTTCTTGGCGCAAGCGGGCTGGCCTATGCCTCCTATACCGCCGGAAAACACGTTGGGATGGACGACCCCGATTACCGCTTCGCCCAGGAGCTTGGGCTGTTCACCGAAATTAACCAGACAAAGGAAATGGACGGGCTGGGGGCAACCTTAGAAAAGGGTCTGTTCGATGGTACCCGGAGCGTACTTTTCTTAAGCCTCTCGGATGAATCGAAGGATATACCCATGGCCAGCCTTGTCGACCAGACCGGGCATGAGTACCAGTTTAAAAGCGCCAGGGGCTGGCAGGGAAAATATTTCATGCTGGAGTTTGAGCCCATAGGCCTGGAAGCCCAGGAGGTAACCGTGTCCCTTGCCATGAATATGACAGAAGAGACCCAGGGGCAGGAGGCAGAGTTTACCTTCCCGGTGGATGTTGTAAAAACTGTTCAGCATACCAAGATTGTCTACCCAAATCAAAAGAAGGAACTGCCCGGCCTTGATATATCGCTTGAAAAGACCGTTTTAGGCGTCAGCGAAACCGAGTTCAAAATATATTTCGACTGGCCGGTGGACGGCTCTGTGGCCGGCCTTGGCATAGGCCGGGGCAGCGCCTACTTCCCCACCTCGGTTGTGGAGGTGCCGGATACGCCGCCGCCTCCGGGTTTGGCACCGCCCCATCCCGGAGGACTGATGTCCGGGTATGCGTCAAGCTGCGGGATAAGCTACCGCACCGGTGACCCAATCGCCGGCCGCCCTGTCCTTTATGATATGACTTCAAGGCAGGAGGTGGAGGTGCAGCGCGGCGAGTATTCCACAACCCAGTTCCCCTGCCAGGTGAAAGCCATAATAAAGTTTGCACCGGTAAAGCCGGAAACGGACAGCTTAGAACTTATGCTGCCGCCGCTGTACCTCTATGAGTGGACGGAGGATTCGCCAAAGGTTTACCTGGACTTTGGAGAAGAGGATAAATTATCCCCCGATGAGGAGTTAGCATTCCCCGGCGGAAAGGTAATTATTTCAAGGGCCTGGCTGGAAGAGGGCAGGATTTTCATAGAGTTTTCAATGGAGGGCCCCGAAAGGCCGGACACATTGTTGCCCCACTTTGAACTTGTTGACACCGGAAGCAACAAACAGGGGCACATGTACTATGACTGGGAAGACCCGCAGTTGGTAACCTTCTCGCTGTTTGACGAGGAAGCAAGGCAGTTTACAGTAAGCCTTGACAGCATAGGCCGTCTGCTCCCCCGGGAAAAATTTATACTGGACCTGACGGAATAGCACGCATGCAGGGGGATGACAATGAAAAAGACCATAATTATTCTTATTATAGCAACCATTGCCTGCGCCGGGTTTATAACCGCGTTGAGGTTTTTTAACGAAGCGGGAGAGGTCCTTAGTGGTACCCGTTTCAACTGGTACGAATCCAAAACCCAAAATGAAATTGAAAACGGAAATAAATTCGCCCAGGAGAGGCTGAGTAAAAAATACCATGTATTCGTAAACGGTATATTCGTGGATATAGGCTATGACTGGGATGGAATTATATATGTCCCCATAAGGACCATCAGCGACAGCCTCAACTGGATTGTCAACTGGGTACCCGATTTGGGAATGATTCAACTGGTTAAGGACAATCAGGAGGCCTTTGTGGATATTGTCAATTTTTTTGGAAAGGGTTATGTCCCGCTGGACAGGCTGGAAAACCTGCTGAGCCTTGACAACGTACAAATCCACGGGGGGAACATAGAGATTCACAAGGGTAGCGGTATTAAGCAATCAATAGACATAAGGAAGCTGCCCAGGTTCTCTTTTTATATAAACGGCATGAAAATGACCGATAATGCAGTAGGTTACCAGGGCGAAAAGCTTGTGCCCAGCCGGATTTTTGCTTTATCCTTCGGAAAGGTTTTTAAGTATGACGCTATTGAGGGGCACTCATATATAAATGATAGCAGAATAGATGCAGTATTTATAGGCGGCAGTGCTTACTCCACCCTTGACCAACTTAAAGAAGCGGTGAATACCGAAGGGACAAGTTTTCAGTTCAGGGAGTTTACACCCGATACCCAGCCGCTGAGGCCGGTTATAGATAAAGGTCCGGAGGAAAAGGTGGTAGCCCTTACATTTGACGACTATATTGGAGATAAGGTATATCCTCTTTTGGACGTACTGGACGAATGCAATGTAAAAGCAAGCTTCTTTATTATTGGAAACAGTATAGAACAAAATGCCGGTGTGCTCGAGGAACTGACAAAGCGTGGCCATCAGGCCGCAAACCACACCTGGGACCACTATAACAACCATACCCTTACCGATGATGAGATAAGAGCCCAGCTTATATCCACCCGGCTTTTCACAGAAAAATACGGCGGTAAAAGTGCACTCTTTTTCAGGCCTCCCGGCGGCTACTATAACGACAACATGGTTAGAATAGCGCAGAACGTAGGACTGCAGACGGTACTATGGTCGCTTAACTCCACCGATGCCGACCCGCAAAACGATGCGAAACACATTAGAAGGGTAGTAACTCAGTGGGTACATCCCGGAGCCATAGTGACCATGCATACCGGAAGGGATGCCACCATAGAAGCCCTTCCGGGGATTGTGGAAAACCTAAGGGACAGGGGTTATCGGTTTGTGACTATATCCGAGATGGTAAAACTAAAGGGAGGTGATTAGTATAATGGGCAAAAAAATGATATTTCTTTTAATAGGACTTGTTTTAACAGCCTCCCTTGCAGCATGCCAGCCGGATAACCCCCCGGCGGACAACCCGCCGGTCCAGCACAGGGATGATACCGATTGGAAATGGAAGTTGCTTGGGTTCAAAAACAGCAGTGTGGACAAGGTACAGGTAATAAGTGATGGAAGGGCCTTTGCCCTGTCGGAGGGAAAGCTCTATTTTCAGGAGGAAGGCAAGTGGAAGGAGACCCATCCGGGTGTTGATATTTCCACCTTCTATCCGTTGGAAAAGGACGGCAAAACAACAATAATCGCCGGAGGAGATAATGGGAAAGTATACCTGTACCCGGTGGAGGGCGATAGCTGGAACGAAGCCCGGTTCCAGGCAGTTCCCGAACCTATTGATATAATAACGGTCAGCCTTTCTACCGGTGAGATATACGTAGGCCAATCGACCAAGGACGGCGGCGGCCTTTGGAGGAGTACTGGCGATGGTACCGACTGGAAGGAACTTACCGATATTACCGTAAGAGGCATAGCGGTGCATCCGGAAGATCCGGAAATCATATATATAGTAGACAAACTGACTTACTTTTCCACCGACGGCGGGAAGAATTGGACCAAGGTAGAAACCGGTGCCAATTATGGCGTATTGATACATCCCCAATATCCCGATACGGCCTACCTGGCCTATGCCCAGGGAATGGTATCGGTAAGCCATGACGGAACGGTTGTCTCACAACAGCAGTTCTACCTCCCGGGCGGCATGACCCGCCTTGAATTTAGTCCGGTCAGCCTAAACGAATGGGCATTAGGAATATGGGATTACCCGTCCGGTGTCGGGGGACTTTATTACACCTTCAACGGCGGCGGCCACTGGCTGGAGGTGGAAGAAGAAATGAAGGATACGAGAATCCTGGACCTTTGCTTTAGCAAGGACGGCAAAACTCTTTATATAGGTACCGCGGGCAGAGGCCTTTGGGCACTAAATATTGAGGAATTGAAAAAAGACAGCAAAATTACAAGGTATTCTGCAATGGAGTAATATATAAGTTTTAAAGGAGAAATATAGGCCATCCCTAAGGGTGGCCTACAATTTATTAGGAGCTAGATTTCCAGCCTATTTCCTATGCCCTTTTCCACCGCTTTTTTGTAGACCCTGTGGGCAGCGACCAAATCCAGCGTTGCCATGCCAACACATTTAAAAAGCGTTATGTCGCTGTCACTTTCCCTTCCGGATATCTCGCCTAGGATAACCTGGCCCAGTTCACCGTTAAATTTCTTTTCGGATATAACGCCCTTTTTCAGCGGGATAATAACGTCCCCGGCCTCCTCCAGCACGCCTTCCCTTGTATCGAAATATATTCCATCGGCCCTCTTTATTATTGTTTCATCCAGCTCCCGGGCATCGGGGGTGTAGGAGCCAATACCGTTCACGTGGGCGCCCTCCTTTACCAGCCGCCCGTCAAAGGTTGGCTCCTTGGAGGTTGTGACCGTCGTAATTATGTCTGCTTCGGCAACGGCCTGCCCGGCACTTTCCACCGGCACTATTTCGGTGTTATAAGCAGCCAGCTGCCGTTGCATATCTCTTACGAACCCCTTTGTTTTCACAAAATCCCTGCCTGCCACCCTCACCTCTTTAAGGTCCCGTGCACACAGCATGGCTTCAAGCTGGGCCGCTGCCTGACCGCCGGTCCCAATTAATGCAGCCACCTTTGCATCCTTCCTCGCCAGAATATCGGTAGCCGCTCCCTGCACAGCACCGGTCCTAAGCTGGGTCAGGAAAGTTCCGTTTATTATTACGACCACCTCACCGGTCCTACTGTCCAAAAGCACCATCTGGGCAGGTGCCGAGGGCTTGCCTATTTTGGAGTTACTAGGGAAAATAGAAATTATCTTTACCCCGATGGCTTCCAGGTCCTCTATATAAGCCGGCATAAAAAGGCTCTGGCCGCCGTGCCTTGGGACATCCAGGTTTATCCTTAAAGGGACTACGCATTTGCCCCCGGAGTGTATTGCCAGCGCTTCCTTGGCCGCGTCTATTGCATCCTTCATAGTAAAGACCTTCTTTATATCTTCCTTTGCCAAAACCAGCACTCTAACCACCCCTAATTAG
>JAAYJF010000008.1 GCA_012523075.1 Clostridiales bacterium
AAGTACATCCAGTCCGCCGATCGGCCTCACATCATAACGACAGCCTTAGACGTTGAGGCTCGGGAGTGCGCTGGAAAAACACTAGGTAAACCCCTTCTTTGATGGGATATCGGATTTAAGCTATTGTTCCATACAGGATGCTGGAGCTCTTTGTTAACTCCCTACTAGGTACAGATAACAAATAGCCTCCAGTATACGCGCTTACGCATTTATAGCATGACTATTGCAACATGGCGGACAGGGCATCGGCCTCAGTGACCGGCTGCAGGCAGGCAAAGTTTTTGCACACATAGGCGGTGGGCTTTTGCCCCACCATTTCTTGCTCCCTTGTAAAGGGAGCTATCCTGTGCAGCTCCTCGTCACCTGTATTAACAAGAATTGTTGCAAAGGGTACAAAACTGCCATTTATCCTATCCAGCATATCCCTGGCCTCCTCCCGGGACCAAGCCGTGATAACCACTTCCCGGGTGGGCTGGGTGCCAAACAAAAGGGCCGACATAAAAAAGGAATGAGCAGTCGGATTGTGGCCCACCTCGCCTCCGAAGGCTTCCGTTAATTGCCGGGCCCTTTCCTCTATCCCTGTATCCCCGGTCATTCTTGACAGGCGCAGCATATTATAAAGGGCTACAGAGTTGCCGGAGGGCAGGGCACCGTCGTAGACCTCCTTTGGCCGCATAATTAGCTGTTCGCTATCCTCCCCATACAGGAATAAACCGCCGTCCCCTTCGTCCCAGAAAAGGGCAAGCATATCCCCATTTAGTTCCAATGCCCTTTTTAAGTAGCCTGTCTTAAAAGTAGCCTGGTACAATTCAATAAGCCCCCACGTCAGAAATGCATAATCTTCAAGGTACGCCGGTAGGGCTGCTTCGCCGTCCCTGTACCTTGCCAGCAGCCGCCCGTCTTCCCTTACAAGGTTTCTTTGAATGAAGTCATAGGCGCCTTCCGCCGCCCGGACATATTCTGTACATCCAAAGACCCTTCCGGCCAGGGCCAGGGCCGCTATCATAAGCCCGTTCCAGGAGGTTAGTATCTTATCATCCCGGTAGGGGCGGGTTCTTTGTTCTCTGTACATAAAGAGCTTTTCCCTTATGCTGTCCAGCCGGCTTTTAAGGCCGCTGTCCCCGGTTATCTCGTTTAAGTCGGCACCAATCAGGTTTGGAATGCTTTTCCCCTCGAAATTCCCCTCGGGTTTTATGTCGTACCAGCCGCAGAAAAACTCCCCTTCCTCCTTCCCTACCGCTTCCTTTACTTCTTCTGGGTGCCACAGGTAAAACTTGCCCTCCTCCCCTTCGGAATCCGCATCCTCCGCCGAGCAAAAGGCTCCTTCACCTGATGTCATGTCCCTGAGTACATAGGCAAATATTTTTTTTGCAATGTCCTTGTATATGGTTTTGCCGGTGGCCTGATAGGCCTCGGTATAGGCATAGGCCAAAAGTGCGTTGTCGTATAGCATCTTTTCAAAATGGGGCACAAGCCATCTTTTGTCGGTGGAATACCTGGAAAACCCAAAACCCACATGGTCGAATATACCTCCCTTGTACATGGCCTCAAGGGTTTTCTCCACGATATTAAGGGCGGCGTCGTTACCCTTTGCCTTCCAGTACCTGAGCAGGAAGGCAAGATTGTGGGGCACGGGAAACTTGGGTGCTCCGCCAAAGCCGCCGTACACTTTATCAAAGGAGCTTTGAAAACCCCGGAAAGCCCTTTCCGCCGTCTCCTCGCCCAACTTTTCATCGTTTACTCTTCGGGGGGAGTTTTTTATCGCCTCGGTTATGTTGCCACCGGTTTCTATTAGCCGGTCCCTTTCGGAAGCCCAGGCATCCTTTACCTGAAGCAGCAGTTCCACCAGCCCCGGATAGCCGTATTTCCCCGACTTGGGGAAATAGGTACCGGCAAAGAAGGGATACTTGTCCGGGGTCATTATTATGGTTAGCGGCCAGCCCCCCTGGCCGGTAATGGCCTGGCACACCGACATGTATATGCTGTCTATATCCGGCCGCTCTTCCCGGTCCACCTTAATGGATACATAGTGGTCATTTAATACCTTAGCAACCTCTTGGTCCTCAAAGGATTCCCTTTCCATAACATGACACCAATGGCATGTAGAATAACCGATAGAAAGAAAGATTGGTTTGTCTTCGGTTTTAGCCTTTTGAAAAGCTTCATCGCCCCATGGATACCAGTCCACCGGGTTATGAGCATGCTGCAGCAGGTAGGGGGATTTTTCCCTAGCCAGTCTATTAGGCGTTCTTGGTTTAGTTATCATTATAATCAACTCCCTATAGAAAAAGACGTATAAGAATATTTTTGCCAATATAAAAAAAATAATCCCAGAGATAGGATTAAGATTCCATGCTTATTCAAATCATTCTATTAAAACATGTTTCATCTACATGCAACTGCTTTTTCAAAATATCCTGCCATAATCGCTGAGGTATCTCACCCGCTCCCTTAGAAATTTTGGTACGCTTTAAGCCTCCATCCCTCATTATTTTTCGATAAAAATAATGGTCTGTATCTTTGTATAGCTCCCATCCATCCCGTCCGCAAAACCGTTCTAATTCTCTCCAACTAGGCATCGATTAAACCCCTTACCGCATCCTCATTCTTTTAAATCACCACCCTTTTTCAGGACCATGCTTTTCACCTCCGATTATACATTATGTACATAGTGTACAGAATGTATAATCGGTTAGCCTTTCCTAAAATGACAGGGGATGCACATCCTCTGTCATTTTATATTACATACACCTAAAATTAAAAATCCAAGCCCATCTCCTTATAGTATTTAATCGCGCCGTCGTGTAGCGGAAGACCTGCCAGGTCTGTTACCGCATCCTCTATCTCTATGCCTTTCAAAGCACTGTTGGACTGTTTTAAGGCGTCTATGTTTTCCCAGAAAGATTTGGTCAGGTCGTATACCACATCCTCCGGAAGGTCTGCGCTTGTAAACATCGCCATCTTTATCGCTGAGGTTGTAATATCCTGCTCCTGTCCTTCATAGGTTCCGGCGGGAATAGTGTATTTCGCGTACCAGGGGTATTTCTCCTTAAGTCCAACTATTATTTCCTCGTCAATGGGAACAAGCTTACCGTCCGCAGTGGTGGTAATCTCGGTAACGGCGGCGGTAGGCAGTCCCGCCATAATCCAGGCCCCGTCCAACTGCTTGTTCCTCATAAGGTCTATTGCTTCGGTAAAACCGACAAATTGTACGTTTAAACCATCGGGATAGTCAACACCCGCTTGTTCCAGGTGCAGTTTTGTTTCAACTTCCGTTGTGCTCCCCGGAGCACCGGAGGCGAAGTTTTTCCCTTCAATATCCTTTAAGCTGTCAATACCTGCATCCCTTCTTACTACAGCCTGGTTGGGATTATAGTACAGGCCGGAAAGTACCCTCAGCTTTTCGTTGGGCCTTCCCTCAAATATGGCTTCCCCTTTATAGGACTGGTACATTATGCTTGTTACAGCCATACTCACCTGGGCTTCACCGCTTTGTAAAAGGTTTAGATTTTCTATCCCTCCGTTAGAGGCCTGTGCGTTTGCTTTCACATAGCCTAAATCGTCGTTCCATAGTTTGGCCAGGGATGAGCCCAGGGGATAAAGTGCTCCCGTTGTTGCCGCGGTCGGGATATTTATTACAACTGTTTCCCTGCCTCCCTGTCCGTTTTCAGGTTTACTTTCGTCCGCTGTCCCAATGCATCCGGATAAAGTCACAAGCGTCACCAAGATTAGTAATAATATTCTTTTCATGTCAACATCTCCTTTCAATTTTCTAATTAATTAAAGTAACTGTTCAAGCATGTTCTTTGCCTCTCATCTGCATAAAAATGATAACCATTAGAATAACAATCCCCAGGATATCCGTTTGCAGCTTTGGGTCAATTGCAAAAATCCCGACAATACAAAGCAGTATCCTTGTAATCACGGAGCATTTTCTAACCAGCATTCCCTCCAGGCCTGCTGCTAGGCAAAAAACCCCGATTGAGGCGGTGATTAAAGTCCTGACCGTTAATAGTGCGGGCACGTCCTGGGTGCTTCCAAACAATAAAACGGGATTATTCAGGAAGAAAAAAGGCAGTATGAAACCGGTAATACCTAAATTTACTGCAATCAGTGATGTCTTAGCCTGGTTTGACCTGGCAATTCCTGCGGCTACATAGGAACTCATGGCTACCGGCGGCGTAATATTGGATAAACAGGCATAAATGAGGCAAAACATATGCGCAGCCATTGGCGTTGCCCCTACCTTAATAAGTACCGGTACTGCCACTGCTGCAACAATAACGTATGCAGCCACACCGGGGACGCCCATTCCCAGTATTGTACTCATAATCATTACCATAAACCCTCCCAGGAAAAGCTGTCCCTCCCTTACAATTTCCAGAACCAAATGGCCAAAGTTCAGTCCCAGGCCGGTTAAAGAGACGGTACCGATAATAAGGCCAATCAAAACGCATGATACTCCTACTCCAACGGCACTTCTTGCACCTTCCGCCGTTGCTGCCATAATGGTCTTTAAATCCATTCTGGTATCTTTCCTTATCCAGGATGCCGCCAAGGTGGCAAAAATGGAAGCAACCGCTGCAAACAATGGTGTATACCCTAGCAGCATAATCCCAATCAAAACCACCAGGGGTATAAGCAAATGCCCTCTTTTCTTTATTACCTCCAGTGCGTTGGGCAGATTTTCCTTGGACAACCCTTTAAGGCCTAATTTTTTCGCTTCCAGGTGGACGGAAGCCATAATTCCTAAATAGTATAAGAACGCCGGAAAGAAGGCTGCCATCATTACCTTGGTATAGCTTATCCCTAAAAATTCAGCCATAACAAATCCTACAGCACCCATAATGGGCGGTGTAAATTGCCCTCCGGTGGAAGCTACGGCCTCTACCGCCGCAGCAAAATCAGCCTTATATCCTACCTTTTTCATTAAGGGAATTGTAATTGTTCCGGTAGTAGCTACATTTGCAATGGCGCTGCCGTTAATCATTCCCAAAAGGGCGCTTGCCAATACTGCAACCTTTGCTGGGCCGCCGGTAGAACGCCCCACCAGCGTTAGCGCAATATCGTTTATAAACTGGCTGAACCCGCTGTACTTTAAGTAGCTTCCAAAAAGTACAAAGGTAAAAATATAGGTGGCGCTGACGCCTATGCCCACTCCGAAGATACCCTGGCTTCCCCAAAACATGTGGCTCAAAACCCTTTTTAGCGTGAACCCCGAATGTCCCAGGATGCCCGGCACAAATTTTCCAAACCAGTTGAACAATAGAAAAACTACCGATAAAACGGCCAGGTTCCTACTTGCCCTTCTTCCTGCTTCCAATACTAATACAATGCTTATTCCCGCCATTACTAAATCGGTTTTATTTAAAAACCCGCCCGACATGGCTACTCTTTTATAATTCAGAACCATATATCCAAAAACAACAATCGCTAGAATTATAAGCACACCATCCTGAATAGGTACAAACCTTCTCGCCCTTTTTTCTTTTTTGAAGGATGGATAAAACAAAAAAGTAAACATTAGTAGAAACAGGGCGTGATACGCTCTTAGGGTAATGGCATCCATGACTCCTAAAGTATTAAAATACAGTTGAAAGATTGTCCATACTATTAATAAAGCCGTTACTAATGTGCTGAAGAAACCGCTGTATTCTCTAGTCCGCATATCCGCATCCTTTTCCTCCAGCAGCCTCTGGGCGTCTTTTGCTGTTTCATTTTTGTTAGTTTTCTTTTGCTCTTTCATGAAAATCCACACCTTTTGTAAGCTATTAATTATTATAAAACAAAACAGGCTATTTTCTCCAATGGAGCGAATAGCCTGTCCGCGGTACCATCCAAATTTATTTCTCAATTTCTTATAACGGTATTAACCGGCTGGGCCTACTCACCAAAGGTTTCAGCCTGCAGCTCAAGGGTGTATTCAGCAACCGTAGCTTATGGGCTCTCACCCTTACCCATTCTCTGTGAAGCATCCGTATTGTCTACTTCTCCCTGTCATTGCTTTTCCATTATAAAATTAATTGTGCCTAATCTACCATATTCTTAAGCTGATGTCAACCATAAATAAACATAGCCACGGGGACGGTTTGCCTGAAACTAAAAGGCACGTTATACTGGATGCATTATTCCCTAGTGGAAAGCACCCATTCAAAATCGCGCAGCCCGGACTTATTGCCGGTTTAGCCGTCGCAGGTCACATTCTGTATCCGGTCTTTATATTTTCCCGCAAAACCCCTGTCTGATTAATGCAATCTATAGTATAATTTGTATTATGTATAACGCATTAATAGTTTTACATTCATTTATCTATCGCTTAAGAGGGCAAAATCTAAAGAAGCCAATTCTGTCGCTTAAGAACGTAGTGAAGAATCCTATTGCAATCGGGCATAAGATCCTTCGTTTCACTCAGGATGACAGGCGTTATGCAAGGTCCTTCGCTACGCTCAGGATGACATGCCGGGAGATGTAAAGTTTTAAATGCGTTGTATATGGCTTTACATTGCCCTCATCAATTCTAGACATGAATGGGACTGAATAATATGCAGCATGCTTACATACAAAAATACAAATTAACCAAAATACTGGTGGCAGTGTGCCTGTTACTTATCCTTTCCACCATCTACGGCCTTTTTTGGGGAGCCTCCAGAGACAAAAAATCCATCCATGCCGAGGCAGGGTTTTTAGATTTGTCGACCTTGGACTTTTCCGCCGATAATGCGGTTTACCTCGGAGGGGAGTGGGCTTTTTATTACAACAAGTTTATTGACCCTGTCGGCTCAAAGGATTCTCCCGACGGTTTTATTAAGGTGCCAAAGCTGTGGAACTCATTTTTATACGAAGGTAAAAGCATAGGCGCCCACGCCTATGGCTCATACAGGCTGGGGGTAAAGCTGGGGCATAGCCAAGACATTCTGGGCCTTAAGCTACCCAGCATGTCCAGCTGCTACAGGCTGTACATAAACGGAAAACTAATCCACCAAAGCGGCGTGCCCGGCACCTCAAGGGAATCAGAAACCCCGGAGTGGAAGCCGGATGTAGCCTTCTTTGCCCCCCATTCTGCCCACCTTGATATAGTTGTGCATGTATCCAACTTTCATTATGCCAAGGGCGGTATGTGGGGAAATATTCTGTTTGGCAGCAAGGAAGGCATTGTAAAATACAGGGACATAAGCCTTATGCGGAGCTTTCTGCTGTTTGGCATACTGTCCATCACAGCCCTTTTCATGCTATCCTTAAGCCTTATTGAGAAAAACTTTCCATGCCTATACCTCGGGCTTTTCTGCCTGGCTTGCGCCTTAAGGGAGATTACAGTACGGGAAGTAGCCATCTGGAATATCCTAGGCCATATCCATCATAGTCTGCTTGCAAAGCTTGAATACATTACCATGCCTCTGATTACCCTTTTTTATATCATGTTTATATACAATCTCTATAAACGGGAGTTTAGCAAAAAAGTATACACGGGCATTTCGCTTATTATGGTTGTGCTAACCCTGTTTACGCTGCTGACGGAGCCGAACATCTTCAGCTCATATTTATGGGTATACCAGATGGTCGTACTTATGGCGTTTATTTATTCAGCATTTATTATTGCGAGGGCTTTTATTAAGAAAAACCCATCATCGGGGATAATACTCGCCGGTATAGTAATAATGCTGCTGGCAATAGTTAACGACATTTTGTATGTTGAGAAAATAAACACCAATTACGGGGCCGCCCACGCCTATACAATTGCCTTTTCGATATTCCTGATGACCCAGATATATACCGTGTTTTTCAATATATGGGACAACTACAAAAGGGCGGGCCAGGCCGCCAGGTCGCAGCTCATGCTGATGCAGTCCCAGATTAAACCACATTTTCTGTTCAATATTCTAAACACCATCCAGGCATTCATTGATGAAAACCCGCGTAAATCCAAAAGGCTGATAAATGTGCTGGCAAACTACCTTAGAAGCAATTTTAAGTACAATTTTAATCCAGATGTCAGCCTAATTCCATTGAAAGAGGAGCTGGAAATTATAAAGCACTACGTTTATATGTCCAATACCAGGTTTGACGACAGGATTGAATTGGAATTGGATGTGGACAGGCGGTGCCTGGAACATAAAATACCGGCTTTTATTATCCAGCCCCTGGTTGAAAACTCAATCAAGCATGGGCTAATCAAAGGAAAACTAAGGATTGTTGTCTCGGCAAAGCTTTCGCCGGATGACCTTATAATCAATGTAAAGGACGACGGGGTGGGAATGAGCAGAATACAGCTTTACAACCTGTTTGAAAATAAAACGGAAAACCGGCATGATTTGGCCGAAGGTGGTATTGGCCTTGAAAATGTGCGTATGCGCATGAGGGTGCTTTATAACCGGGATATTGAGATATATAGCCAAAAAGGCAGGGGTACCAGAGTATCGCTTATAATACCCTCGGACAATAGCAGAAAACTTAAAGGGGTAGCAAAGTATTAAGGGTATTGGTGTTTTGTAAAAACTCCATAAGTATTAGCGCCGCCCATGTACCCCCTTGTTTGTATCAGTCAAATGCTTTTATATTTTTTAGCCCCGCCGCCCTGGCCGCCTGCACCGCCTTCGAAAACTCATGGGCCGTGACGCTCCTTTCCAGTTCTTTAAATTCGTAGGCCCTGTGGGCCGGGTAATACTGGGCCATAATATTCACATAGGTCCCCTTCGATATTTCATCAGCTAGAAATCGCATTATTTCACCGGTGCCGGCAATATTCCCGGGCATAACCAGATGGCGTACCAACAGGCCACGATGGGCGATGCCCCGCTCACCTGTTACAAGGTCTCCTACCTGCCTGTGCATCTCCCTTACCGCGTTTTTCGCAATGGAGTAATAATTCTTTACCCCAAGATATTTTTGAGCATTTTCGTCACCTACGAACTTTATGTCCGGCATGTAGATGTCCACAATCCCTTCTAGCAGTTTTAACGTGTCGGTCAAGTCATACCCATTGGTATTATATACAATTGGAATGGTCAAGCCCTTTTTCGCAGCCAAAAATACCGCCTCGACAACCTGCGGCACTACATGCCCGGGCGAGACAAGGTTAATATTGTGGCACTTTCTAGCCTGTAGGCCGGTCATCATGTCCGCCAGTTCCTCGGCAGTGACTTCCCGCCCGATGCCGCAGTGGCTTATTTGATAGTTCTGGCAGAAAACGCATGCAAGATTACAGAAGGAAAAAAAGATGGTTCCGGACCCATGGGTGCCCACCAGCTCCCTTTCCTCTCCGAAATGCGCCTCCGCCCCCGAAACCACCGCATTATCCAGGGTTTTGCAATAGCCTCGCTGACCCCTGGTCCTGTCCACCCGGCATTGATGGGGGCATAGTACACAATCTTCCAGCATGGATTTCAGCCTTAACACGCGGCTTTCCAGTTGGCCGTTTTTCAGTAGTTTTAAATACCCCGGTTTATTCATACCTTCCTACCTTTACAGGTTATTAATACGGATGCTGATAAGCGGCGGCCGTCCTTTGGCAGTAATAGTCTCCCACATATACTACCGAGCAATCCAAACTTCACCCTGTTTAAAGGGTATGTTGGATAGCCTGCGCAGCAAAGGGCATTTACAAGTAGAGGTCCCACCTCTCCTCTTTTATCACATCGTCGGTCCACGCATCGTTTTCTACCGTTTCGGTTAGAGCAAACCCGTAAGCTTGGTACAGATGACGGGCGGCCTCAAGTATGTCCACCGTCCAGAGGAAAACCTGTCTGTATCCCTTTTCTTTGCAAAAGTCCACTGCTGTTTTCATAAGCCTATGCCCAAGGCCCTTGCCGCGCATTTTCGGCTCTATTAAAAACCACCTCAGCTGCGCCGTGTCTTCTTCCGCTTTGGCTATGGCTATCATACCCACCCTTTTGCCGCCTGTTTCCGCAATCCAGATGTTCTCCATTGCCTCGTCATGGTTTTTATCAAATTCCTTTACGTACTTTTCAACATAGTCCATAAACTCCGAAGAAAACCCGTATTCTTTATCGTAGATCACCCTGTGTCTTTCGATTATATAGTCGATATCCTCCTTTTTATAGTTTCTTACAAGTATGGACCTATCCATATCTTTTTTCTCCCCTTTCCGTCAGATGATTTCTGCCGCGGCAAAACCCGTCACTGTGACTGACTGCGTACGTGACTGCCCTAAATTAATTAAATATTCCCGGCTCTTATAAAGCCAATACTTTCCATTGTGTAGTCAAGCTCAACATTTTTTTATACCCTCTCTTTCCAGGTTAGCATAATCTTACATTATTGGCAATGGAAATGTATCTGCGTTTTTTGGAACAAAACCATAGATCTATTAATCAAAGAAGTATAGTCAGTTGTGATGCCGGCAGTTTGCATCAGCAGCTATCATTCATTACTTGCATCGGGAGGAGATACAAATGAACATGCTAAAATTTAAAAGACTATTTATAGCAGTCACATGCCTTGCTTTGTTATCGTCGGGAACGGCTCTGGCCGCCGATGGAGGTGAGGGTGCGTCCGCGTATCCGGGTAAGCAGCTGGTGGATATGGGCCTGGATACGCCGGTTTCGGACCTGCCCCCAGAGGATAGGGCCATTGACATGGAATGGCAGCTGGGTTACCCTAGCGAGGAGTTGTACCAAAAGCACAGAGAGATTGATAAATATGTATTCGTAGACCACGCCGATGAGATTCGGCTTCAAGGTTTTGGCGTTACCCATACCGGCCCTCGGGACGGGTATATAGAAATAGGAATAACGCCCTACAGCGAGGAATACGCAGGCTATATCTACGGAATATTCGGTAGCGACATGGTAAAGGTGGTTGAGGGCAAGCAGGCGGTTACGCTACCACTGACCACCGGGGAGGAGCCGGATGTGGATGTTGATGCAGAACCGGTAGAAAAAGCCAATGTGATTAGCGAGGACTTAGGCGTCGGGGTAAGGCTTGATGGCTGGATGCTGTCCTTTGACGTTGAGCCCTTTATAGAAAACGACCGCGTTCTGATACCCCTTCGGGGAGTAATGGAGGGACTGGGTGCTGAAGTTGAATGGGATTGGCAGACACGCACCGTCAGTGTTATTGCCGAGGATGTAAGTATCGAGCTTGTAATAGGTGAAAACATCACAAAGGTAGTTAAAACTGCTGACGGAGTACCCAGTGAGAAAACGGTGAAAATGGACGTGGCTGCCAAGCTTGTAGGTGACCGCACATTTATACCGGTACGGTTTGTGAGCGAAACCCTGGGCGCATACGTTGACTGGGACAATGACCTTAGGATAGTAATAATTGAAACCGAAGCCGAGAAAGTTGAAGAAGAGGACCCGCAAGCAGAAGACCCCGAAGACGGGGCCGAGCCTGAGGAATTAAGCCTTAAGGACTATTTCCCGCTGACCGAGGGCAGCACCTGGAAGTACCTCGGGGAAGGCATGGAATACGCTTCCTTTAGTAAAGAAGTACTGTTTGTCGACGGAGACAGGGCCCAGGTTTCCGAGAACAACGGCGGAACTGTAAGTGCATCCATCTTCCAATTTGAAGAAGACGAGATAGTGCGCACCTTCTTCCGCGGAGAGGAATACGATGGGGATAACCTTCTTGATGAGGAGATAAATGACGACCTGGTACTTATAAAGGCACCCCTTGAAGTGGACACCAAATGGGAGACTTCAAACGGAACAAGGGAAATTGTTGAAACCGATGCGGTGGTAGATACACCAGCCGGGGAATTCAAGGACTGCATAAAGATTGAAATCACCAGCAAACACTCTGTCATGTACGAATACTACAAGGAAGGGGTAGGCCTTGTAAAGAGGGAGTTCCTGTCCGAGGGCATGACGGTTACCTCCACACTGGAAGAATACAATATAAAATAGCTTATAACTTCAAACCCGGCACAGGTCATGTGTGCCGGGTTTATTTTTTATGAAAAGGTTTTTTCCAATAGCTCTTTGGTCCTTTTAGCAATCTCCTCCGGGTCAGCCTTTACCCTGGCCACTCCGCTATCCACAGCTGCCTTGGCCACCGCCTTTGCCACCGCCGGCGCAACCCGCGGATCAAAGGGGTTGGGAATTATATAGTCTTCCCTTAGCTCCTCTTCTGCTATTACCTCAGCAATGGCGTATGCGGCGGCAATCTTCATATCTTCGTTGATGTCGGTGGCGCGCACGTCCAGCGCCCCCCTGAATACCCCCGGGAATGCCAGCACGTTATTTATTTGGTTGGGATAGTCAGACCTCCCGGTTCCGACTATCCTGGCCCCGGCCTCCTTTGCCAGGTCCGGGTCTATTTCGGGCACAGGATTTGCCATGGCAAACACTATGGGGTCGCTATTCATGCTCCTTACCATATCGGCATTTACCACGTTGGCGGTGGACACCCCAATAAACACATCGGCACCGTCCAGCACATCAGCCAGCGTGCCCCTTTTATCTGACCTATTGGTAAGTAGCGCCATTTCTTCCTTAGCCGAGTTCATTCCTTCGACCCTACCTTTATGGATAATGCCTTGTCTATCACACATAATAAGGTTTCCTGCCCCTGCCCTTAGTATTATCTTCCCTATGGCAACCCCGGCTGCTCCAACCCCGTTCATCACCACTGTAAGGTCTTCTAATCTTTTGCCCGTTATCTTCAGGGCGTTTAAAAGGGCAGCCAGCACAATAATAGCAGTACCGTGCTGGTCGTCGTGGAATACCGGTATGGACAGCCGCTGTTTGAGTTTTCTCTCTATCTCAAAGCACGCCGGTGCGGCAATATCCTCAAGATTTACACCGCCAAAGGATGGCTCCATAAGGGCTACTGTTTCCACTATCCTGTCTATATCTGTAGTGTCAAGGCAAACGGGAAAGGCGTCAACGCCGGCAAAGCTTTTAAATAGAACCGCTTTACCCTCCATAACCGGCAGCGAAGCCGAAGGGCCTATGTTGCCAAGGCCCAGCACCGCCGAACCATCGGTTACAATCGCCACCATATTGCCCTTTGAGGTGTAATTGTATACTCTATCGGGGTTTTTATGTATTTCCTTACAGGGCTCCGCCACCCCGGGGGTGTAGGCAAGGCTCAGGTCCTCCTTATTCTTCACCGGAACCTTACTTGTTATCTCCAGTTTACCTTTGTTTTCGCTGTGCAGTCTTAAAGCATCTTCTCTTAGTGACATTGGCTATATCTCCTTTTCTATTTGTTTATACTTCTCCCTGCCCGACTTATACAGGTCGTTACCCCGGCTGTCTATTACCACGGTAGCAGGAAAGTCTTCCACCTTAAACCTGTAAATTGCCTCCGGGCCGAGGTCTTCAAAGGCCACTACCTCCGCCTCTTTAATAGATTCAGCAAGAAGGGCTCCTGCTCCTCCTATGGCGGCAAAGTATACCGCTTTGTTTTTTATAATGGACTCTGTTGCCTCTCTGTTCCGAAGGCCTTTGCCTATCATTCCCTTAAGGCCCTTATCTAAAAGCTGCGGCGCATAGGAATCCATCCTGGCGCTGGTGGTGGGGCCAACTGAGCCCATTACCCTACACGGTTTTGCCGGACAATCTCCGTATTCCTCAGGATGACAGCTTTGTAAAGTCTATAGCACGTTACATATAGTAATAGGTTAAGTATTCTATTCCTATCCCCCATTTCCTTCCCGGTGTTTACCCGCAGGTTGACTTATCAAATATATGTATTATAATAGTTGATATGTCAACTAAGGAGAGGAAGGAATTGAAAAGGAGTTTCGAACGGCTGCTATCTATACTACACCGGCAGACTCAGGTATATCTCAATTGTTCGCTGAAGGAATTCGGCATCACTTCGGCGGAATGCTCCTTCCTCCTTTATTTATATAAAAACGATGGTGCAACTCAGGATGAGATGTCTTGCTATTTGTATATAGACAAGGCTGCCACCGCCCGGGCCATTCAATCCCTGGAGCATAAGGGCTTCGTCATTAAGTACAAGGACCAATCAGACAAAAGGTTCAACCGGATATTCCTTACTGATAGGGCGAAGGCCCATAAGGAGGAGATATGGCGGAGAATTAAACGCTGGGGCGAGTTCCTTACCGAAGGGATTGACCAGGAGACTGCCGACGTGGTAATTAATACTCTGGAAAAAATGGTGGAAAAGGTTGAAAGTACAAACTTCACAAAGACATTGGAGGAATCACGACATGGAATATGCAAACCCTCTGGGCGAAGAAAAAATTTCTAAACTACTAATAAAGTATTCAGTACCCGCCATAGTGGGTATGGTGGTAAACTCCCTCTACAACGTTGTAGACAGGATTTTTATAGGCAACTGCCCTGACCTTGGTTCCAACGGTTTGGCGGGAATCACTGTCGGTTTTCCCATTATGATAATACTTATGTCCATGGGTAACCTCTTCGGCGTTGGAGGGGCAACCCTGTTCTCGATAAGACTGGGCGAGAATAAGAAAAGGGAAGCTCAGGACGCCCTGGGAAATGCCTTTGCGATGCTTATAATATCCGGCCTCGTATTTATGGTTTTAGGCCAGATTTTCTTAGAGCCTATACTGTCCCTTTTCGGTACCAGTGAGACGGTACTGCCCTACTCGGTGGAGTACATGAGGATAATATTCTTTGGCGCAGTTTTCCAGGTGGTAAGCATGGGAATGAACAACTTCATCCGGGCCGACGGCAATCCCAACATTGCTATGCTTACCATGTTTATGGGTGCCGGAATTAATATAGTACTTGACCCGATATTCATTTTCGTTTTCAAGATGGGCATGACCGGGGCGGCCCTTGCCACCATATTGGCCCAACTCATCTCGGCAACGTGGGTGGTGTCCTACTTTCTGGGCAAACGCTGCAACCACAGGCTAGAGCTAAAATATATGAACCTCAAAGCAAGTATCATCGCCCGTATAACCCTGATGGGACTGCCCGGGTTTTCTATAAGCCTTGCCAACAGCCTGATGAACGCAATACTTAATAAAAGCTTGCTTGTATACGGTGGGGACATTGCCATATCCGGCATGGGCATATTAAACAGCCTACGGACTATGTTGCTTATGCCTCTTATGGGTATAAGGCAGGGCATGCAGCCAATAATAAGCTTTAACTACGGCGCCAGGAAATATAAAAGGGTAAAAAAGGCGGCATACCTTGCTATAGTAGCGGCTACCGCAATCGTGTTTATGGGATACGCCACAATAAGGCTGTTCCCGGTGCAGCTTATTTCTCTTTTCAACCGTGAAGCGGAGCTGGTGGAGTTTACCAGATACGCGCTTGTTACATGGTTTTTGTGCCTGCCGGTACTCGGGTTTTTTATTATTGGGTCAAACTTCTTCCAGGCCATCGGTAGACCCAAATCTGCCATGTTTCTGACGCTGACCCGTCAGATGGTACTGCTTATTCCTGCCATTGTTGTATTCCCTAAGTACTGGGGCATTACAGGGCTTTTGTACGCAACACCCTTTGCGGACTTTTTCTCGGCCCTCTTAACGGGGGTATTGTTTTACAACGGCATAAGGAATCTTGAAAAAGAAGCAACCGAACGAGCACCCAAGGCCCTTGCCACAGAAAGTAAATAAAAGCTGCTGCTATTTCTTCATCCTGGAAAGTTCCCGCTGGAACCAGGCGGTATGGAGGTCCTCATCGAAAAGGTTGTGCTGGAGCAGCCGCACCAGCTCAATATTTCCATAGGTCTTTCGCAATTGATGGATTAGCTTTTTATAGTCCTTCATTGCCTTTTTTTCAATCAATATGTTAATCCTTAGAACGTTTGCCGTTCCGGTGGCCGACAGCGCTGTACCGACGGCACTGCCCAGTATCGGTGCCAGTATATCTCCAGTTTTACTGGGCCTGCCTCCCAGTTCCTTAATCTTGTCGGCTATATTGTCAACGTGCTGCTGCTCAATATAGGCTATGCGTTCAAAGGCGATTTTCACATAGGGGTCCCGGCTGTACCTGCTCTGGGAGGTATACAGGTCCACCTGGTTTAGCTCCAGGTTGAAAAACCAGTTAAGCCTGGAAATGAGTTTCTTCCTGTCCATATCAGCACTCCCGTTGGTATGTGTGCAATAACATACAAATAGCATTTAATAAAAGCAGTGAAATTATTCAGCCTTATCGGCGCGTTCCCTTAAGAACCTTGGGACCTCGGTCTCTGCTTCCTTGTTTATTATATGTATCTTTACCCCCGCCATCCGTGCGCTGTCCACAAATACGTTTACCGTTGAGGTGTAAAAGGAAGTGCCCACCACCAGCACCTCTTTGCAGGATTCTGCCAGGGCAATAGCCTCATAGAAGTGGCGGATGCTATCCCCGTAAAGAACTACGTTGGGTTCATATATTCTTCCACATCCTTTACAGTATATCGATTCATCCACCTCGTTGTATCCGTGCCTTGTATTGCACCTTTCGCATTCGACATAGTCTAGGTTCCCATGGACCTCCAGTACTCCTTCGCTCCCCGCCCTCGTGTGCAGTCCGTCTATATTCATCGTTATAACCGGTACCCGGTATTCCGCCAGCGCCCTGTGGGCCGCATTGGGCTGGGCCCTGTCTATATTCCTTTTCATATCCAATATGATTTCATAAAAGTCCTTTGGATGGGCTCGGAAATAGTCCCTGCTTAGCTTTTCCCGCAAGTCTCCCATTTCATCAAAGGTGGGTATACCGCTTGCTTTGGATATCCCCGCCCCTGTTATAGCAATCAAATCCAACACTCAATCATCTCCCTTTCAATCAAACATGGGCATTAAATCCATGTAAGCATTATAGGTCCTATCATCAAAGCATACGAAGTATACCTTTCCAAGCTTTTCGTGCGGGTATTTTTCAAGCATATCTTTAACGGCACGGCAGGCAATAACCGCTGCCTTGTCAATGGGATACCCGTAAACCCCGGTACTTATGGACGGGAAAGCAACGGTACGGGCGCCACTTTTCACTGCCAGCTCAAGGGAATTCTTATAGCAGGCTTCCAGCAGCTCCGGCTCGCCTTTGCCGCCGCCCCGCCATACCGGACCAACGGTGTGTATAACCATCCCGGCGGGCAAATTATAACCCTTTGTTGCTTTGGCACTCCCGGTTTCACAGCCGCCCAGGCCTTTGCACTCCTCCAGAAGTTCTGGCCCGGCCGCCCTGTGTATAGCACCGTCCACACCACCGCCGCCTAGCAGCGAATTATTCGCCGCGTTGACTATGACATCCACCTCCATCCGGGTGATATCGCCCTTTACCACTTCCACCCTGCTCTTTGTCCCATATCGGTATTGATTTTGCATTTCAGCACCTCCCTTTGCTACTGGTTTTCGTTCTTCAGTTCCTATTCACTGGCGTACAAATGGCCATCTCTCGTTATTCTGCCCCCATATATATTAAATTGCCAGTTTGCCGGAAACCTCCCCGGCCATGGCCGTTAGCTCGGTGTATGTTGAGCAGCCTTATTACTATTGATATTCGACGGGAAACACAAATACCCTTTAACCGTCCCCCGTGTGCTTTTTTGTCGCTAATAATTTTATCCATCCCAGAACTTTTTTTCAATCTCTGAATACCTTATATTGAGGAGGTGATATTCAAGTGTATAACTTTATGGGGAGACAATGCCCTCCAAACATGCTAGCATACACCATCAGGCCGGGTGATACTTTCTTTTCCATTGCACAGCGTTTCAATACAACGGTACCGGCGCTAATTGCGGCTAATCCCACTGTTAATCCCAATTTCCTTCAGGTGGGTCAGGTAATATGTATACCAACACAGCCGGCGCCCATGCCGACCCCCTGTCCGGGAGGCAACTTCTATACCATCCGTGCCGGGGATACATTGTTTGCTATTTCCCGCCGGTTCAACGTAGCACTGGATGATTTACTGGACGCTAACCCAGGGATTGACCCCAACAGGCTTATGATAGGGCAGAGAATATGTATCCCGCTGGGAGAACCGGGTGAATGCCCGGCAAACACCGAGGCCTATACAATAAGAGCAGGAGATACTTTCTTTGCAATAGCTCAAAGGTTCAATGTTTCCCTTGAGGCTCTGATTGCTGCAAACCCAGGAGTAAATCCCGATGCTCTGCTGGTGGGTCAAGTGATATGTATCCCGCGGCCGGGTCCTCCCGTTACCTGTCCCCCTGGCTCAAGGAGGTACACAATAAGGGCGGGGGATACCCTTTTTGCCCTGGCTAGGAGGTTTGGTACAACGGTTGACGCCATACTGAGAATAAATCCCGGTATAGACCCTGAATCGCTGAGGGTGGGCCAAATAATCTGTATCCCTGTATCTGCGCCGCCTACTGAGTGTCCTGAAAATACAAGACCGTACACCATTAGATCGGGAGATACGCTGTTTGCCCTCGCAAATAGATTCAACACAACCGTTGAGGCAATTATCGCTGCCAACCCGGGCATAGACCCAAATAACCTGCAGATAGGCCAGGTAATATGTATACCAACAGCTGCGCCGGAACCGCCGAGTGAGTGTCCCCAAGGCTCAAGACCGTATACCATCAGGTCTGGGGATACCTTCTTCTCCCTGGCTCAGAGGTTTAACACCACGGTAAACGCCTTAAGGCGGCTTAATCCAGGTGTGGACCCGAATAACCTCCAAATAGGGCAGGTTATCTGCGTACCCACGGCTGCGTCTGAGCCACCGGGTGAGTGTCCCCAAGGCTCAAGACCGTACACCGTAAGGCGAGGAGATACTGTATCGTCCATCGCTAGGAGACTTAACACCACGCCCGCCGCCTTAAGACGGCTCAATCCGGGTGTAGACCTTGACGAAATTGAGCCAGGGCAGGTTATCTGCATACCACGGACGCAAGCCAGCGAAGAATAGATACTACAGAAATGTAAATAAGATTACCAAAGGCCCGGAACCGACCAGTCCCGGGCCTTTGACTTACCTTAAGGTTTATATCTCATTAACCACGATCTCTCCACCGTCCAGTATTACATTGACCCTGTTGGTTCCTTCACCCCATTTGAGTCGCCCTTCATACTCCGGTCCTCCATTGGTGTTAAGACCGAACCTTTCTTCAATATCCCAGTTTGCATTTCCCCTAAAGTTGTCCCGGTATCTTACCTGCGCGTCTATGGCAAGGTCGGAGGAAGAGGATGCCGTAATATTAACCGACCCGTTGCCCTTTATAAGCCAGCCCTTTCCAAAGACTTCCCCGTCAATGTCCAGGTTGAAATAACCGGAACCGTTAATCTCCACCCTGACATGGGGGGGCAGCATAAGGGTGTGCCGTATTTCCCTTATACCCGGTTTGAAGTCCCCTGACCAGGTGGTGGATAATAACTGCACAAAAAGCGTATCCCCTTCCCGACGGGTTATCGCCCTATTTTGCTCCGCTAGAGCTTTGGCTTCTTCTTCGTTGGATGCGTTTACCACAGCCTCCCCAAATACAACAATCTCGGAAGTGCTGCTCTTTTTTACGTCCAGCCTCCCCCTGGGGGCGGACACCACTATCCTCTCCAGGCTTTCGTCCACACCAATCCTCTGGGATGGAATATCCACCGGAACAATGCGGCTTTCCACCATCCAGGCTATTCCTTCAATAACGCCGGTGGAAGTCAGGGCGTACATCCCAATGCTGAAAAATACTATTAATATTATTAAGAAAATGCTAAAGCCATCGTATTTAACTTTTGGCTCCTGCTCCTTTGCGGTATAGACGTGCGCAAGTATCTCAGCACCTATAAGCACAAGTATAAGCGGCCACCACGTAAGCAGCATATCCAGTATGGCCACCTGCTTGAACTGAGCGGCCAGCATTACTACCCCCAGTACAATAAGCAGCACTCCAAGGGACAGGGTCCCTACTCTCCATCTTCGCATTCTTCAAGTACCTCCTTCCCTTCTACGCTGCCCTCTTTATGGCCGCCTAAAAGTATCCTTATGCCGCCGGCAATAAACAACAGAGCAACTATGCCGGTCTGAACATAATTCCTTATTACAAAGGGAATCATAGGTGATATGATTCTGTCGAATATAAGCAGCGCACCTACCATAATAAGCCCGTACCCCAGCAGCTTGGAACCGCTCCATCTATTACTGTTTTCGCCCATTAGTTCAAGCACTGAAAGGCCATCCTGTACCACAGGAGTACCGCCACCGGAGGCTTTGTGCAGCGCGTCAAACATGCTGTAAAACCAAATTACCGGTATTATGAACATAAAAAACCCGATCCTCAGCCAGTCAATAAAGAAAAAACTAAAGAAGAACAGAGTCATTAACTCCAGCCCCAGCTTCTGGTAGCCCAGGAACATGTGACCCGCGCCGGGAACCACCGACAGCAGGCAGGTTATTATCTTCCTGTTCTGGTCGTTTAGTTTGTTGTCCATCGGTTCCGTTTCTACCCCCGGGCTGTCCCCTTCACCGGGCTTTAACAACAGGCGGGCATTAACGCTGTCGGTCAGCGTCATGCTGTCTATAAGGGCAACAAACCACAGTACCGGTAGGCCCAGTAGAAGCATAGAAGGGTCACTACTGCCCATCAGGAAACAGAGCCCCAGTACCACCACAGCGCCCGCCGCCGTAGCTCCCATGAATATATATCCTCTATAGAACAGGCCCAGGTAGATATGGCTAAGTCCTGGTATTACCGATAGAATAAAAACTACAAACTTACTTTTTCTTTTCAATCCAAAACCTCCTCACCCTTTGGTTTCATCGTGTCTATAAACGTTAAAGTACTGTCCATTAGCTTATCCGACCAACCAAACCCTATTATACTTTGGCTGTCAGGCCGCAAAGGAGCATTTATCTCCATCCCTGTGTTGATTATTTCGGGTATCATCCCGGCGAAACCCTCAAAAACCCCTACAGACATAAAGAGTAATGTAAGACATGCCGCTGCGGTATAGTAGAATATATCCCTCTTTTTTGTACCTCCCCTTCGCTTGGATTCGATACCCTCTATTCTATTCATAACATTGGAAGTAAACCGTGGATGGAGTTCTACTACGTCAGTGGCAACATCCTCTCCGGAGAAACAGGATAAATAGTCCTCTACGCATCGGTCACAAATAAGCAGATGCTCCTCCATGGCCGCGGACTTTTCCTCTCCCAGAGTCCCTTCCACAAAGACCTTCCATTCCTCCCTGCCAAAATGCGCCATCTATCCTTCCCCCCTCCACTGTTCCTTTAGTTTCTGCCTTGCCCTGTATAGCCTTGTCTCCACCGTTTTGAGTGCAATGCCCTCCTCGTCCGCTATCTGTCGATAGCTCTTACCCGAAAAGTAGTATTTTTCAACTACTGTCCTGTAACCGTCGGGCAGCCCGCCACAGAGTTTTCTGATCCTTTGCGCTTCTTCTTTCCTTATTAACGCATCCTCCGGGCTGTCGCACCCTCCCCGGTCCGTCAGGTTTTCCTCCACCACCGCCAGCCTTTCCTTCTCCGCGATTCTTAGCTGTTTTCTCTTCCAGTCTATCGCCTTACGGGTTGCAATCCTGCCTATCCAGGTCCTGAAGCCCTCGAACCTGTACCCGGGTAGAGAGATGTAAACCTGCAGGAATACCTCCTGGGCGATATTTTCGGCGTGAAAACTGTCCCTCGTAAGATTTAAAACGATTGCAAATACGTACTTCTTGTATTGGTCTACCAGCTTTTCGTAGGCGGCTTTATCGCCGACGGCCGCCCGTTTTATCAAAACATCCTCAGGTTTCATCTCTCCCCCCCTTCCCCTTGAGATGTGAGATGTGAGATGTGGGATGCGCGGAGTGAGATGAGGGAAGTGTGATTCACACCTCTCTCCTCCCACATCTCACCTCACAATACGGTGTGTCTCCGTTCATATAAATAGACGAAGGCTCTCCCTTTATCCCTTCATAGTTTAACACGTTTTTTACAGCAGCCTTTAGGATTCGCAATAACTTTAGTTCTGCTTTTTCCTAAATCTATATATAACGTGATAAAGACTTTACATCTTCTAGCGTGCCATCCTGAGCGGCATCCTTTGTCATCCTGAGCGATAGCGAAGGACCTTATGCCTGTCTTCAGTAAAGATTCTTCGGGCTTCGCCCTCAGAACGACATAAGGGCATGTCGGATTCTTCACTGCGTTCAGAACCACATAGTCGGATTCTTCGGGCTCCGTCCTCTTGAATGACAAGTAATGTAATATTGTTAACTCTTTATACCTAATAAAACTTTGTACATCTACAGTTTAACATTATGAATAGGCTGGAAGGATACGAAAAATAAAGACAACCTCCTAAAATTCGGGTTGTCTTTCGGTGCCTGCAAATCTAATCCAAAATCACAACTTTGTAGCAGCTGTTTATCTGCGCGGGATAGCTTTCGGCTATCCCCCCGCTGTAAAAAACTTGGACTTTGCTTCCCACCCCTATGTCTTCTATAGTGATCCCTTGGCCTTCGGCATTTATCAGCTCCGCATCGCCTATAAAAACCACTATTCTGTCTGCAGAACCCAGTTCCGCAGAACCTTCGGCCGGCTGCACCAGTAGGACGGTCCGGTTGTTCTCAAGCACTGTTGCCTCAAACGAGGCACCGCCGTTTTTTTCATTATTGCCGCAGCCCGTTGCCAGTGTAAAAACCATGGCTGCGCATATAACAAGCCAAACTAGCCTTTTAATGGCAACTCCCTCCTGTTAACCCGTTTTACCGTTGGACGGCTTATCCCCTAAAGTTGTTCCTTTAAGGCGGCTCTTTTTCCAAACAGAGGGACAGGTGCATTGTTTGATACTCGCGCTAAGAATTCCTCATCACCGTAATAAAACCGTCCAGTATCTCGTGGCTTACTTTGAAGCCTTTGTCTTGATAAAACCTCAATGCACCATCGTTGCCGTTTGACACAAAAATAAATATGTCCTTTATCTCCTTAAAGGACCCGAGCCATTTCATCGACATGTCGAACATAACGCTGCCTATGCCTTTATTTCGGTATTCCTCCTTAATGAAAAACTGGGAAAGGCAGCCCACATCTTCCCCCTCCACCGAATCGAAGTCAAAGAAGGCGGGGCATTGTAGCGTGGCAAAACCGCCGGAATAGGTTCGCTTTGGTGCAATGGTGCTGTAGGCGTATCCCACTGGTTCGTCGCCGTCTTTTGCCATCGCTATGTAGTTGGCCTTAGAACTTTTTACCGCCGGAAGCATCCGGGTTTCAAAACACATGCTGTCAAAAAACTCCGGGTGAATGTACGCCACCGACTTTTGGTAGGCCATCAAACCGTTGCACAGGTCCCTTATGCAGCCTATGCTGTCTTCAGGAACAACTTCGTATTTTATGTTCATACAATCCTTCCTTTCCGAAATGTAATCGAAATGCACTTCATAAAATATCAATTTTCGATATAATTATATCAGCGGCATCCATTATGACAAGTATGCAATATTTTCTGATTAAGTATGGAAAAAATGAGTATCGGAGTGTGGTTATGAACAACAAATCGCTCTATAAAAATAGGCTGGACGACTGTCCCCTTACATTCGCCCTGAACCTTATAGGCGGCAAGTGGAGGCTGCCCATAATCTGGGCATTAAGCAAAAACGGGACCATGAGGTACAATGAGCTGAGAAGAAGCATAGGCGGGATTACCAACATGATGCTGACCCAATCGCTTAAGGAGCTGGAAGCCTACGGCATAGTACACCGCAAACAGTATATGGAAATCCCTCCGCGGGTGGAGTATTCGCTTACTCAAAGCGGAGAAAACCTCATCCCGTCCCTTAAAACCCTGGCCAGTTGGGGCAAGGAAATGAAAAGCAGCGGCGGCTCAAAGCAGGATGCTTAAGTCCACCGCAAAGATTGCAATTACAAATGAATAATCTCACAGCCGGTTATTTTTTGGATTTCTTCAGCCACCAGTCTTCTATGGCAAAATTTTGGCAAATCCTCGCTACATAAAAGACAGGCATGGTCAAGGTTTGCCAAATCGAGCTGCTTTATCGCATTCCTTTCCTCTAATATCTTTTTAAATTCTTCTGAAAACTCTTCCCAGCTTAACCGTTTGTCCCGGAAGCCGTTAAAAATCTCCTTTGTGGGAACCAGGGCCATGCAGTGTTCATAACCGATATCCCCGATTTTCTTAAGGAAAAACTTAAGGTCGTCCTCCTTCGTGAATCCAGCCAGCTGTGATTTGTTGTTAAGCCTTATGTCCATTACTTTCCTGACACCATTATCCAAAAGCAGCCTGAAAAACTTTTCAGCATTCTTTTTTGCAAAACCTATCGTAAATATTTTCATCCCACAACCCCGCTTTCATCCAAATGTAAGACGCTCCTGCCCGATAGGCCGGCTCTATTATCATTATATCAATTGTACTTGCCCCGGCAAGTACGCAGTTTTTTCTGCCCTAAACTACTCAATACCGGCGCATGCGGGAAAACAATGCTGAATACGCAGGGAATCTCTAACAATGGCAAAGAGACCCCAAGGATAACATGAATAATACAGGAAAAACCCCCGAAGAAACAAATTTCCGCGGGGATTTGTGCGCCTTTCTACTGCCATGCGGGACGGGTACCGGTGGCTTTGCTCATCTGCTCGCTCAGCGCCACCAGGTCATCTATGTTCACTTTTTTTACATCGTTTTTTCCAACCAGACCTGTCAGCATTGCCATCTCGGAGGTGGAGGCCTTTATGAAGTTGGCCAGTGCCTTTGTCCCCTCTTCAATATCCAGAAGGTCCTCGTGGTCGCCGAAGGAAAGGAACAGTTCGGAGGGTGCGGTCCCCGGTGGCACCTTGCCCCACTGGGAATAGGACATGGCTATAAGGGACGCCTCGCCCAGGTAAACCGCATTGGCCCCCAGGGCTATCGCTTTCAGGCAGTCCCCGGCATCCCGCAGGCCCCCGGTCACTATGAGGTCTATATCCTCCCGCGCTCCCCGGCTTACAAGGTGCCGATGGGCCCTGCCGATGGCGTACACCAACGGAACCCCCAGGTTGTTTACCGTCACCTCGGGGGAGTTTGCGGTCCCCCCTCCCCCGCCGTCTATCGTGACAAAATCGCAGCCCGCCTCAATGATCGCGTCAAGGTCCTTTTCCAGGTTCCCGGCGGCAATCTTTGCGCCCACCGGTATATCAGGGTTTATGTCCCTTACGTTTGCCACAATATCCTTCAGGGTCTTACCCTGGTCTATCTCCGGATGAAGGTAGGGCCTGCTCGAGCTCTTACCGGGCCTTACACCCAGCTGCTTTGCTAAGTCCTTATCCACATCCGCATCGTCAACGGCCCCCGCCAGCGCCCCCATTGCCCCCTGGCCGAAGCGTACCTCCACGGCGTCCGATTGCTTAATGTCCTCCTTGGAGTTGCCGTACCGGGCTCTGTTTAACTGTACTATGTAATACCTTGCGTATTTGCGTTCCTCCGGGAAAAAGCCGGTGTCTCCCGAATTGCAGGCGGTATCGGCGGCGGCAGAAGCCTTACCCCAGCATATTTTGGTGGCTCGGTTTACTGAGAGCCCATAGGCCATGGCGGACAGCATGATGGGGGTGGAGATTCGTAGCGGTTTTTTTGCCTTTTTGCCTATCACCACCTCGGTATTGACCTGGCTTGGGTTTACAGGGAGTACGTCAATCATAGCGGGCACAAACATTAATTCTTCAAAGGTGGGAAGCTTTCTGGTGGAGCCGTACATCTCTCTTACCGGAACCCCGTGCTTTGCCCTTTCACCTATGGCAGCAATTTTAAGCAGCGAAAAACCATGAACCAGATGGGGACTTTTGGTTGTCTCCAATTCCCGCATTCTCTCAAGCATCTCATCTATTATGTTTCTTACAATTCCTTCTCCCAGCATTTTCATTACCTCCTTTTTTTAGATCACAGCCAGGGGCAGACGGGGGAACGGTTCTGTTGTCCCACTCTTATCCCACCTTTTTGTGCTCCCATCCTCACACCCCGGACAGTTTCACTAGCAACTAACCACTAACAATAGTTTTTCATTAAACAGGCTTTTTATTTAAAAGGGTCTAAAAACAGATGCCCGGCACCAATTAGCGGATACCGGGTATCTATATATAACGCATTTAAAACTTTAGGAAAGATTCTGTTTTCAGGCCACCGTCCACGGCGCCTTGTCAAACGTAGTACCTGTCCCCCTGTTTGATTCGCTGTCACGCTCCGGTACGGCAGGTTCGCTGCTTTCGCCTGACAATATGGCGTCAAGGCATTCCTCGTCTATCGATTCTTTCTCAAGCAGGGTGCGGGCTATCCTGTCAAGCAGGTATTTATTCTCCACCAGCAAGTCAGAGGTTTCCCTGTAGTATTTGTCCATAAAGGCCCTGCACTCCTCCACAATATGCTCCTGACTGGCAACACTGTTCTGAAAGAGGATGTCGTAGTTAAGCATGCCGGTACTTTCTCCCATACCGAACCGTTTTACAAGAGCCATAACAATCTGGGTAGCCTTCTCAATATCATTGGAAGCCCCGGTGGTTACATTGTCCCTGCCGAATATTATTTCTTCGGCAATCCGCCCTGCAAGGGCTATTTTTATACTGCTCTCCATCTGCTTTCTGCTCCTGTACATCCTATCCGGCGGCAGAGAAACGCTGAATCCCCCGGCACCCCTGGTGCTGGGTATTATAGTAACCTTTGTAACACGGTTTTCCGGCGCAACAAGCTTTGTGACCAGGGCGTGCCCGGCTTCGTGGTAAGCGGTTATCTCCCTGTCCAACCGTGAAATGGCGCTCCTGTCCTTTTTCTCCGCCCCAGCTATTACCGTGTAATAGGCCTTATCCACATCAGCCCTCTCAATCAGTTTTGAACCCCTCTTGGCTGCGAATATAGCAGCTTCATTCATCAGGTTCTCAAGCTGCGCCCCGCTGAAAAACACCGTCTGGTGCGCAAGCTTTTTCATATCAATACCCCTGTCCAGAGGTTTGTTTCGGCTGTGAATTTTCAGGATTTCAAATCTTCCGTTTATATCGGGAAGCCCTATTTCCACCTGCCTGTCAAACCGTCCTGGGCGCAGCAGGGCTTCATCCAGCACATCCAACCTGTTTGTGGCCGCAATCACTACTATGCCGCCGTTTGAATTGAACCCGGACATCTCGGTTAGTAGTGCATTAAGGGTCTGGCTTCTTTCATCGTTCCCGCCGGAGGCCATTCCGTCCCTTTTTTTGCCCAGCGCGTCAATCTCGTCAAAGAATATAACGCATCGGCCCATTTCACGGGCTTTTTTAAACACGTCCCTTATACGCGCGGCTCCTACACCGACATAAACTTGCACAAAGTCCGACCCGGAAAAGGCAAAATAGGGTACCCCCGCTTCCCCGGCCACCGCCTTTGCCAGCAGTGTTTTACCGGTACCGGGAGGTCCGTAGAATATAACCCCCCTGGGCATGCGCGCCCCCATCCTGGCATATTTTTCGGGGTTTTTCAAAAAATCCACGATATCCTTAACGCTTTCCTTGGCCTCTTCGCTGCCTGCAACATCGTCAAAACCAACGCCGACGTCCCGGACCGTCTCGCACTGCATTGTGGTTAGCTTGTCCATCGGGTCCTTGCGCCCCGTCGGGGTTTCACGGTTCATCAGCCTGGAAATTGCCCAAACCGAAAGGATAATAATACCGAAGACCAGCACCATCCTAAAGGCAGTCATAAGGGCACTGTTCCTTTGCCCCTCTTCCACCCTTACGCCGAGCACCAGCATGTTTTCCTTAAAGTCTTCGCTTCTTGGGTTTTCGGTTACAAACCTGGTCCCATCGGTCAGTTCTCCTCCAATGCTCGGGCTATCGGTTAGGTATACCACTTTCACGTTGCCGTTTTCGGCCTTTTCTGAAAAGTCTAGATATGTTAATCTTTCAATATTTTTGACACTTTGACCATAAAAATATGCACCCACGGCTACAATCATCACAAAAACTAATACGGTCAGCACTATCAATATCCTTTTATGTCTCATTTAATCACCCTTTGGTTTACATAATGTCGTAAGACTATTATAAACGCTATGGGCTTGATAGTCCATGGATGTTTTTTCATGTACCCCATCAACTCTTTTAACAATTTCGACTCATAACCCATAGAATATTGTAGGAGAATTTTGTGAGGTGAACCAAATGAACTATTCAAGGGAAATCCTTTTGCTGCTGCTATTAAAAAACCTTATGTCCAATCCTTACCGCAGCACCAGCATTGACCCGGGGTTGGTACCCAGAATAAAAAAAAGCGGCAGTGAAAAAATCCCCATAATCCTTTATCATAAGGACTACAGCATATCCCATATGGAAAAATGCCTACGCCGGCATCCCGATGTGAGGGTTAAGCATCATCTGCCGATAATCAAGGCTATAGCCCTGGAAGCACCCGCCCGGCTGGTGCACCAATTGGCCATACTAGACGAGGTTGAATACGTCACCGATGACACCAAGGTCTTTATTCACATGGACGTAGCCCGTGAAACGATAAGGGAGGACCATCCCGAGCCGATAAACTATACCGGCAAAGGCATAGGCGTTGCGGTGGTAGATACAGGAGTGGCACCCCACCCGGACCTGGTGAAGCCCGCCGATCGCATAGTAGCCTTTAAAGACTATATTAACGAAAAGAGGGAACCCTACGATGATAACGGCCACGGCACCCATGTGGCGGGCTGTATCGCGGGAAACGGTTACGGCTCCCGGGGGAAATACTCCGGTATAGCGCCGGAGGCCAATATAATAGCGATAAAAACCCTGGACAAAGAGGGCAGCGGGGATACCTCGGATGTGATAGCCGCGATCCAGTGGGTACTTGATAACAGAAATCGGTACAACATAAAGGTGCTCAACCTATCCCTCGGCTCACAGCCCAAATCCCTTTCCTATTCCCCCATTGACAAAGCGGTATCGGCGGCCTGGGAAATGGGATTGACCGTTATCTGCGCCGCCGGTAACGAAGGGCCGCGCAGGCAGACCATCTCTTCCCCGGGGATATGCCCCGAGGTAATAACCGTAGGCGCGCTGGATGACCGAGACACAACTACCACAAAGGATGATAAAATAGCGGATTTCTCTAGCAGAGGGCCCACCAGAAGAATGGTTGCAAAACCGGATATAATCGCTCCGGGAGTGAACATAATTTCGCTGGCGGTGCAAAACCGTGAAGACGATGTGCTGTACAAATCCTTGTCTGGCACCTCCATGGCAACGCCTATCGTTTCCGGGTGTGCTGCTCTTATACACGAAATGTTCCCCGGCTATACCAACGAACAGGTCAAGGAACTAATGATG
>JAAYJF010000172.1 GCA_012523075.1 Clostridiales bacterium
AAGCTGGTTTAAAAAATGGTTCGCCATTTTTTCTGTTTGAATACTAACGGTAACAATTTTCTTAGGTCCGGTATAACCAAGGATATCGTAGATAGCTGATTTGGCCGAACCGGTCCCGTGGGTTAGCAAGGATATCGGCATGTTGTTTTTTTTAAATAACTTGCTTAAAACATCGCGCAAACCAAAATCCATTATAGTAACTAGTGCCTCAAACCCGGTCACTGAACTGTCTCCCATTAATAACCCTCCGTTTTTGCTCATATTACTCACAGTATTTTTAAAGCTTGTCCCCTTCTATATACAACACACTAATAGTATTGCATTCCTTTACCCGTCGTTTTGTAAAAGCTGGCCCGAAGAATCCGGCTACGTCGTTCTGAACGTAGTGAAGAATCCGACACTTTCAACAACCCAAAGATCCTTCGCTGCGCTCAGGATGACAGGGGGCTGCGCTCAGGATGACAACCATCACGCCCAGAATGACAATCCATCCGCTGTCTCCTTCAAAATTAGCTTAAAAATTGATTATTCGTACCACCTTTAATATACTTATCTTCTTTATTAGAATCAAGGGAAATTTCATCAGTACTTTACCTGATTCTTTACCGGCTTTATTTAGAAGATTAATCTAGGTCGATAATTGTATCCTCTGCCGGAATAACAGCTTCCCTTTCTGCAATCCTTGATTTGATGGCAAAGACCAAACCGAACAATGAAAGGGTAATGACCGGCATCATGGCAACAAGTGCAACAATACCAAATGCATCGGTATATATATTGCCACCGACGGCTTCGCTGGCTCCTATGGCAAAGGAAAGCATAAATGTTGCCGCCAGCGGTCCCGAAGCAACCGCTCCCGCATCAAATGCGATTGAGGTAAAAAGAGGGGGGATATAAAATGATAGTATATGGGCAATGGTATATCCCGGGATAATAAAATAAAGGATAGATAATCCCGTAACAACGCGGAGCATAGCTAAACCTACCGATACGGCAACTCCAACGGACAGTCCTATTCCCATCGCTTTAGCGGAGATTACCCCTTTTGTAACCTCTTCAACCTGTCTTTTTAAAACGAAAACGGCTGGTTCTGCAGCAACAACAAAGAAACCTATGGCCAGTCCAACAAGAATGAGTACCAAAGAGGTAGTATTTTTAATCAGGATGCCTCCCAGTTGATATCCCGCGGGCATAAAACCGATATTTGCACTGGCTAAAAATAATACGAGGCCTATATAGGTGTATATTGTGCCGGCACCTATTTTCAATAATGTCTTTGTTCTTAGACGTAGCCTCCACACTTGAAATACAACAAAAACAAATATCATGGGAAACAAAGCTATGGCTACTTGCACAAAGTATTCTGAAATATTTGAACTGTATAGCAAGACTATGTCTGAAAATGACTCCAGCTGGGGCGCGCTCATAGCACTGCCACTCGAGGGTGCAAAAAACAGTCCCAAAATTAATACAGCAATTATTGGCCATATAAGAGTAAGAGCAACAAGGCCGAAGCTGTCCTCCTCTGTTGTCTTATCTCCGCGAACCGATGCTAATCCAAGCCCGAAGGCCATTACGAAAGGCACCAGAATCGGGCCGGTGCTCACCGCGCCGGACTCCCAGGCAATAGAAAGAAAGTCACTGCTGGTAAACCCGGAAAGAATATACGCTACCAGGTAACATCCCATCAGTATGTACGACAGCGGAAACTGAAACAATATTCTTAAAAATGCCACTGCCACTGCCAGGCCTACACCAATGGAAACTGTGGTAATAATAATGGAATTGGGTACACCGTTTATCTGACCAGCCATTATAATTAAATCCGGCTCTGCTACAGTAACAAATATTCCTAGAACAAAAGTCATTATAATTATAAGAAGTAGATTTCTGCTTTTGACTATGGCAGAACCTACATATTCACCTATCGGAATTAAGGATATATCCACGCCCAGGTTAAACAGAGATATTCCTAAAATCATTAAAAAAGCGCTGCTTAAAAATAGAGCAACGCCACTCCATAACGGCATTGGCACTATGGTAAAATTCAGAATCATTACTAAAATAATAATTGGTACTATTGAAAATGTAGCCTCCTTTAGTTTTGATAATAAAAGCTCCATCGCAAAACCACCTCAACTTCATCATATTAATTGGAATATATATTGGAACATAATGTAATTATATTGATTATAGTTATACCATAGCACCGGCGTGGAATATAACTATACTGCTCTTTTTTCATAAATAAGCAAAAGCCCGGCAACCACTTTATTATGATTTGCAGTTATTGTTAATATATATACAACGCATTAATAATACTACATTACTTTACTTATCGTTCTGAGGGCGAAGCCGTAGCATCTTCCCGGAGACAGGCATAAGATCCTTCGCTATCGCTCAGCATGACAACCGTTACGCTCAGGATGACACTTTGGAGCATTTAAAGTTCTAAGCACGTTATTTATATGTACACAAAAAAATTTAAGAGTTGCAAAAAATAACGCTCGATACCTTCTGTGTACTGCTTGTTTTATTATTAACATTTCCCCTAGTGAAATGATAACATATTTCACATATTTTCTCCATAACCAGGGGGACGGTTCTTGCGGATTCAAAGGCGCGGGGACACACCGCTGCTAGACTAAGGAATGGGGACACACCTCTGCTTACGCGGGTATTCCTTGCTGAGGTATGTCCCCATTAGAATTCCTTGCTGCGGAATGTCTCCATTAAAAAACCGGGGAGCATGTCCCCCCCCGGCTAGCTAATTATCTTTTGTTTTGCAGGGCGGCTTTAATAAGGCCGCTAAAGAGTGGGTGGGGCCGGTTTGGCCTTGACTTGAACTCGGGGTGAAACTGGCAGCCCACAAACCACGGGTGGTCCCTAAGCTCCATTATCTCTACCAGTCTACCGTCGGGCGATAGCCCGCTTATTATAAGCCCCTTTTCGGCCAGGGCTTCCCGGTACCCGTTGCTAAACTCGTAGCGGTGCCTGTGCCGCTCGTTTATCAGTTCCTCATTGTAGGCCTCCCGGGCCTTTGTTCCTTCCACCAGCCTACAGGGGTAAACCCCAAGGCGCATGGTGCCGCCAAGGCTTTCTGCGTCCTTTTGGTCCGGCATAATGTCAATAACCGGGTGGGAGGTTTCCGGGTCAAACTCCATACTGTGGGCGTCCTTGTACCCTAATATGTTTCGGGCGAACTCCACCACCGCCAGCTGCATCCCAAGGCATATTCCCAGCAACGGTATATTGCTTTCCCTAGCGTATTTTATAGCGTGTATCTTTCCATCTATGCCGCGGTCGCCGAAACCGCCGGGGATGATAACACCATCGGCGCCCCGTAATTGTTCCGCTACATTTTCTTCGGTTACGCCGGCGGAGTGTATCCATTTTATTTCAAGGGAGGCGTCATTGGCTATTGCTCCGTGGCAGAGGGCTTCCGCCACCGAGAGGTATGCATCGTGCAGTTCCACGTATTTGCCCACCAGGGCTATAGTTACCTTGTGTTTGGGGTTTTTCGCCCTGTCCACTAATTCTTCCCACTCGGTCATGTCAGGCGGCGGACAGTTTTCAAGTCCCATCATTTCCACCACCAGGTCGTCCAGGCCTTCTTTACCCAGCAGAAGGGGTACGTCGTATATGGTGAAAATATCGGGGTTTTGTACCACCGCCTCCGGCTCCACGTTGCAAAAAAGGGCTATCTTTTCCTTAATACCGGTGGTTAGCGGCCTTTCGGTGCGGCATACTATGATGTCGGGCTGTATACCTATGCTGCGAAGCTCCTTTACGCTGTGCTGGGTGGGCTTGGTCTTAAGTTCCCCCGCCCTGCTTAGGTAAGGCACAAGGGTTACGTGGATGTACAGCACGTTGCGGCGGCCGGCGTCGTGCCGCAGCTGCCTTATTGCCTCAAGGAAGGGCAGGCTTTCTATGTCGCCGACGGTGCCACCTATCTCGGTTATTACCACGTCAACGCCTTTAGCCACCTTTTTTATACATTCCTTTATCTCGTTGGTGATGTGGGGGATGACCTGCACGGTACCGCCCTGGTATTCACCCTTCCTTTCCTTGTTGAGCACCGACCAGTATATTTTACCAGCGGTGAGACTGCTGTCCTTTGTTAGATTTACGTCTATAAATCTCTCATAATGCCCAAGGTCCAGGTCGGTCTCCGCCCCGTCCTCGGTGACGAATACCTCGCCGTGCTGGTAGGGGCTCATGGTGCCGGGGTCAACGTTTATGTAGGGGTCAAGCTTTTGCATGCTCACCTTAAGACCACGGTTCTTGAGAAGACGGCCCAGCGAAGCCGCGGTTATGCCTTTGCCCAGTGACGATACTACTCCTCCGGTGATAAAGATATGTTTTGTAGCCACAATGATACCTCCATGTTTTCTAATATCAACTATATAATTATATCTACTTGCTTACAGCGTAGTCAAGAAAGAACCAGTTCGTAGTTGGTTGTTCGTAGTTCGTAGTCAAACCCTTATTGAGCTAATCAATCCATTAAGCATTTTAAGTATCTCCACACATTCCGAATTAAGCTTCAGATAGTCCTCTTCATTAAGATATCCTATATCTTTACACAAAAATATTAAATACTCCACCTCCTTAGCAGAACCTCTTGATATAGACAAAAACCTTATGTACTCTTTTTTTGATACCCTGCCTTGGCCTTCGGCTATATTGGTTGGGATAGATACAGCTGCTCGCCTTATCTGGGTTACCAAACCGAACCTTTCACTAACAGGAAAACCTTCTGTGGCTTTATACAATTTAAGGACAAGTTTATGGGCTTTTTGCCAGACTTTCAACTGCCTGTAATTACTCATATCATCACCCTACCCTTCGGTTAGAATTAGTGAAGGGTATCCGATGGGGGATACCCTTTTAGAGTTAATGATTGGATTTTAGTGCTTCTATGGCTTTTTGGAGCTGCACATCCGGTGCGTTTTCCTCGATGTAGAGCTGGTATTCGGTGACAAGCCTTTGCTGGGTGGTGATATCGAGTACCCCGTAGGAGTAAAGGCCTGTATCCGACTGGAATTTCCTTACCGCCTGCTCTAGGGCGCTGTCAAATACGCCGTCCACTTCGCCGGGGCTGTAGCCCATGGTGTCAAGGCGCTGCTCGGCACCCAGCACGTCAAGGCCTATCGAATTTAGCGAGAGCTTTCTGGCACCCTTTATCGGTGCAAGGTCTCCTTTGTATTTCCCTTCGGGGCTCGGGTTTTCCACAACTATATCGGGGGTGATGCCTTCACCGTCTATCACCCTGTCGCTTGGGGTTAAATACCTGGCTATTGTCAGCTTCAGGCGGCCACCGTTTTGGAGCGGCAGTACCTGCTGCACGGTACCCTTGCCGAAGGTCTGGGTGCCTATTAGTATGCCTGCGCCGGTGTCCTGCACCGCCCCGGCCACTATCTCGGAGGCGCTGGCGCTACCGCCGTTTACAAGCACCGCAAGGTTGTACTTTGGCTCTTTTAGTTCGGACCTTAGGGTCTGCCTCGGGGCGCTGCGCCTATCAATATGCACCACCGGCCCTTCCGGTACGAACCGGCTCGCCACTTCCACCGACTGGTCCACCATACCTCCGGGATTGTTGCGAAGGTCCAGCACTATATCCTTTATACCCAGCCCGTCGAAATGCTCCAGGGCCTTGTCCACGTGTTCCCCGGCGTGGTCGTTGAATTCACTGAGCCTTATGTAACCCACATCGCCTTCCAATACTTCGTATGTAACGGGGTTTACCTCTATTAGCTCCCGGATGAGTTCAAATACTATAATGGAGGGTTGGCCTTCCCTGATAACGCCAACCTTTACTTCCGTCCCGGGCTCGCCCCTCATCATGCTTGCCACCTTGTCAATGGATATCTCCCGCACATCGGTATCGTCCACCGACACAACCCTGTCCCCCGCCCTTATGCCGGCTCTGTAGGCCGGAGTCCCGTCTAGTGGAGCGATTACCGTAATAAAACCATCCCTCACGGCTATCTGCACTCCTATACCGCTAAAGGTACCGGTTACCTCCACATCGAAGCTTTCGTATTCTTCATCGGTGTAGTAAACGCTGTAAGGGTCCAGCTTGTTGAATACTCCCTTGTAAGCTCCGTCAATAAGGTCCTGGATGTCCACGTCTTCATAGTATAATCCGTCCACGGCCTTTATAAGGAGCTGCAGGAAATCCATCTGCTCCTCCAGGCTTGTCCCCTGCGGAGTTTCCCCTGCTTCAGCGGCCAGGGCTGTGGGTGCAAAGGCCTGGGTGACAAGGAGGATTGTAAGGATAATCGCAACAAGGAATGGGGACACACCGCTGCGCCAGGGGTAAGGGGACACACCGCTGCTACGCGGGTATTCCTTGCTGCGGAATGTC
>JAAYJF010000149.1 GCA_012523075.1 Clostridiales bacterium
CCACACTAATAGCACTTACTTGTTTTTCTTCAACTCCACCGCCTCCTCCGCCGCCGGAGGATTTCTTCTCTTCCTCTACCTTTTTGCCATCGACTATCACCTCATCCGGTTCCTTATCAAAGCTGTAGTCGTCGGTATTCACATAGGCGGTTTTGATGGTTCCCTGGCCGGTTACATCGGTGGCACTATCGAGGGTTAGCGTTTCTATTACGGTGCCCCTTTCGGTGTCTATTTTAGTCCCTTCCGCCCCACCGGACACTTCCAATTCCCCTATACGTGTATCACCTGTGATGCTAACCTCAACAACGGTCTCTATGCTTACCCAATCAAAATCCCCTTCCAGTTCAATGCTCTCGCCGGGCTTTAGCATCTGCACCTGCACATTGCCAAAACCATCCCCGGTCAGGCCCTCTTCTTGTAGGTAGGCACCGGATTGAAGCACTATATTACCTATATCAGTATCGCCTTTGGCGACAAGCCTTACCATCCCATCTGCTATATATACTATTACTTCCTCAAGCGACGAATTGTAAAATACCACACTATCCTCTCCGCCGCCGCTTACTATCGTCCTTCCCTTTACCACTACACCGTAGGCTTCAAAGTCGCCATCCCCGATACCGGCGGTAAGAAATAAGTCGCCCTCTATCACTAGGTTTTGAAGCGTTACATCAGAAACACTTACCGTTACATTTCCTGCTACCGTTTGGCTGCCCTCTTCCGGACCGTAAGTTCCCGGAGCATTGTACAGCGTACCCACCGCCTTGCTTAGCAGTGCTACTGTCTCCGCCCTGGTTATGACCCTATCTGGTTTGAAGGTGCCATCCGGATAGCCGCTAAAGTATCCTTCTGCTACGACAGAGTTTACATATTCCCTGCCCCAGGAGGCAATGGAACCCGAGTCGTTAAACCCGTCTATCCAGCTTTCGTTTTCGAGGCTGGCAAGTCTTAACAGCTTGTACAATATAACTGCTGCCTCCAGCCGGCTTATTTCCGCAGCAGGCCGCATTGTACCATCGTCATATCCGCTTATGTATCCTGCCGCTGCCGCCTTTGCCACTTCATCGGCAAACCAGTCTTGTGGTGATACGTCAGAGAAATCTAACTGAGCCTTAGCTGTCAGTCCATAGGCTCTGTTCACAAATGTAATGAACTCTGCCCTGGTAACACCCCGTTCAGGTTTAAATGTGCCATCATCATAGCCCGAAACAAGGCCTTTTTCGCTCCAGTCCAGTACCTGGTCTTTAGCCCAATGCCCTTCTACGTCGCTAAATCCTGTCCCCTGCTCATTGGTGGCATTATCAGCGTATGCTATAAAGCTAGTAAAGCCGCTGCCTAGGATTAATGCAAGGGCAAGCACACAGACTATAAGCTTTTTAGAATAAATCCTCCATTTAAAACAATTCATACACAGCACATCCTCCTTGTTCTTTTTTTGTTACTTATGAAGAATCAAAAAACCAGTCGACTGGCGATCAAAAATCGCCATGCACGACTGGCCCACCGGGTATTGCGAGAATCCCCCTCCCTGCCTACCCGGCTTTTTCAGTCAAAACCACAGGCTGCCTTTGGCAAAGCTCGCCCACTACATCTTATTGATACTGGTAATACCATTGAACTTATCCGACTTTCTCTATCACCCCTTCCATGATGATAAATATATGCTCTTTATCATCGTCCAAATTTAAATTTTTAAGAACTCTTGTTATATTTTTGTCTGTGAGACGTTTCAATAATTCCCCCAATTCCGATACAAAGGACCTGTATATGACATCTCTTATTCCTTCAACTTTCTTTGCACCGTCCGGAAGCTTATGCATCGCCTGCTCCATAGGTGTCAGAAACCCTTGAAGTTTTATTATTATAACATCCCCTATAATCTCCACCGCGGTATTCTCAGGCCCCTTACCGAACGCCTCCTTGTACCTCCCGGTAAATTCACGTTTTATCTGTGCGGCAATACTATTGTAAGTATTTATGATGTATCTCCCCCCTCGATAACACCATATTTACAGGCGCAAAAGTGCCCGTCCATTTCGCGCCCGGCAAATGAGCCCCCCAGTGAGCCCCCCAGCATAATATGTATAGTCGTAGAATTACCTATTGTGTGAATAAATATCGGAATGTGGAACTTTTCAACATTTTATTATTTATTTGGGTTATTGAAGTATTCTATATGCAATCCGTAAACCCTCTTGCAATCATAAAATACTTCTCGAAAAATTCCACTGTATACATATGATACCACAAATACACCGACAAAGCCGGTCGGGAACATACGTTTTATATTCTAATTTAAAGGAATATATCAATTTATGGAGAAATATACCAATTAAATCGCATGTCACCGGTATCCTGGTGTGATGTTATGAAATCATTTGAGGAAGGTGATGAAAATGATTGATGTGGCAATACGGTTTGACCCCCATCAGGCCCGCTGGATCAGGGAACGTAACTGGCATCCCAGTCAACGTCTTGAGTTTCTGGAGGACGGCTCGCTTATCCTTACAATGACCGTAAGCAGTCTGGACGAGGTCAAGCGATGGATGCTGGGCTTTGGTCGCCACGCAGAGGTCTTAAAGCCTAAAAAACTAAGGCAGGCCGTGGCAGAGGAGATTAAGGCTATGGAATATATATACAATTGAAAGGGACTTGTCAAAGGGACAGGTGTGTTAGGTTAGGTTAGGTTAGGTTAGGTTAGGTTAGTGTAAAATTGACAAAACAGATTATGACATATAGAATTATAACTAGACCAATTCTCAAATAATGTTAATTTCAAAAAACAGCTTGGCAAGCTGCTCAGTATTGATACTCATATCACCAGCATAAGAATGAAAAAGAATATTTTGCATATCTAACTTAAATTTATCAAGGGAGGTTTGAATGAACCTATGGAAAAAAATAACGCTCTCTTCAAAAGATATGAAGGGAACCCTATTATTACCCCTGTCAAATGGCCCTATTTGGCCAATGCCACCTTCAATCCTGGTGCGATAAAACACGATGGAGAAACCCTGCTCCTGGTACGGGTGGAAGATATGCGCGGTTTTTCACATTTGACCATCGCCCGCAGCAAAGACGGCAAAACCAATTGGCGGATTAATGAAGAACCCCTCTTAAAACCTGAACCCAGCATTGAAGAGGAGCAGTGGGGGCTGGAAGACCCCCGCATTGTCTACCTGGAGGACCGGCAGCAATATGCCATTACTTATGTTTCTTTTTCCAAGGGTGGGCCCACAGTTTCTCTGGCTTTAAGCGATGATTTTAAGACTGTCGAACGCCAGGGGGCGATGCTCCCCCCTGAGGACAAGGATGCTTCCTTGTTGCCTAGGAAAATTAACGGTCGATATGTTCTTATACATCGTCCTATAATCAGGGGTGAAGCCCATATCTGGATTTCTTTTTCACCGGATTTGAAATACTGGGGCGACCACAAGATATTGATACCGGTACGCCCGGGCTGGTGGGACTGCTCCAAGGTCGGCCTGGGACCACCGCCAATCGAAACTAAAGATGGCTGGCTGGTCATATATCACGGTATACGAGTTACGGCCTCAGGCAGTCTCTATCGGATAGGCCTGGCCTTACTGGATCTAGATGAGCCCTGGAGAGTTATCAAACGCAGTGATTGCTGGGTTTTCGGTCCCCGTGAACGCTACGAGCGAATTGGCGATGTGCCGGGAGTAACTTTCCCCACCGGAGTCACTGTCGATAAAAAAAGCGGGGAGCTTCATGTTTATTACGGAGCCGCCGATTCCAATGTCTGCCTTGCAACCGCTAAGCTAGACAAACTGGTAGATTTCATTCTAAACAATAAAACCCCGCATAAGGGCGAGTTGTGTTAAGTGAAAGTAGCTATGCTGGCCCCAATTTCCTGGCGTACTCCGCCACGACACTACGGCCCCTGGGAATGGGTTGCCAGTTTACTTACCGAAGGTTTGGTACGACAGGGCGTGGATGTGGACCTCTTCGCCACCGGCAATTCTCAAACTTCAGCGCGTCTGCGCTGGGTTGCTGCCCGGCCCTATTCGGAAGATCCGGAAATGGATGCCAAGGTTTGAGAATGTTTGCATATCGCAGCCCTTTTTGAAGAAGCAGATCAGTACAACCTTATCCATAATCATTTTGACTTTTTGCCCCTTACCTATTCGTGATTGGGTAAAAAAGCAATTCACAGTTGAATTAATGGTTCAACGCTATCTGAAAGTTTACAGCAAAATAATACAAAGAAAATGAGGTGAGCAAATATGGTTGCTCATAATTCCATAAATCATTTAAAAATCGCCTTTATCGCTACCTACCCGCCACGGCAGTGCGGCATCGCTACCTTTACTGCCGACCTTTATAATAGTCTTAAGGCTCTTTACAGCGAAGACGAGCATAACGACTGCCGGGATTATCTGCAGGTAATCGCCCTTAACAATGACTCTAAAGAATATAACTACGGCGACGAAGTCAGCTTTAAAATCAGGGCACCGTATCAAGGCGATTACCGCCAAGCTACTGATTTTATCAACCTTTCTCCGGTGGACGTAGTCTGCCTGCAGCACGAATTTGGGATCTTTGGCGGCGAAGACGGCAACAACATTTTTCCCCTGCTGGGTGCTTTGAAAAAACCTGTAGTCACAACCCTGCACACCGTCCTTGAGAAACCCACTGCCGGCCAGCTAAAAACCTTGAGGTGGATCTGCAATCGGTCTACCCTGGTGGTGGTGCTGGCCGAAAAAGCGGTAACACTGCTGCAGGATGTTTACCAAGTACCGAAAGAAAAGATCGTAAAGATACATCACGGAACCCCGGACTTACCTTTCCTGGACACTTCTTATTATAAAGAACAGTTCCAGGCCGAAGGGAAAAAGGTGCTATTAACCTTTGGCCTCCTTAGTCCCAACAAAGGAATTGAACATGTTATTGCTGCCCTGCCGGAGGTCGTGGAGGAATTTCCCGACACATTATATTTTGTCCTCGGAGCGACTCACCCCGAGGTCAAGCGGCAACATGGTGAAGAATACCGCCATTCATTGGAAAAAATGGTAAGAGATAAGGGTCTGCTGGACAATGTAGTATTCTATAATCAATACGTCACTATGGAACGCTTGCTGCAATTTATAATGGCCGCCGATATTTATATTAACCCTTACGTTAACAAAGAACAGATTAGCTCCGGCACCCTGGCTTATGCTCTGGCCTGTGGCAAAGCCATTGTCTCAACGCCCTTCTGGTACGCTGAGGAACTGCTTGCGGACGAACGCGGCTTTCTGGTACCCTTCCGTAACAATAAGGCTATTGGCGGGGCTTTGATTAAACTGCTAAATAACGAAACCCTGCGGGATCGAATGCGGAAATCCTCGTATGAGTATGGACGTCAGATGATCTGGAGTAAGGTAGCCAAGGCGTATACCCGGACATTTGAACAGGCACTCCTTAATTACAGGAGTAGCAAATCTCGCCTTATCCGCAAGGAAAACGTTGGCGAAGGTGCCATTATGCCCGATGTTAAATTGACTCACCTGCGCATCCTAACTGACGATACCGGGCTATTCCAGCATGCTGCTTTTTCAATTCCTGACCGCTTCCACGGCTACTGTATCGATGACAATGCCCGGGCTTTAATTGTAACAATAATGAACTGGTGCCTCTTTAAGGACGAAAGTATCATCCCCCTGACACATGTGTACTTAGGTTTCCTTAATTACGCTTTTGACAGCCAAAGTCAGCGGGTACGCAACTTTATGTCCTACAACCGCCAATGGATGGAAGAAGTAGGTTCTGAGGATAGCCACGGGCGTACCATCTGGGCTCTAGGCTATACCATAGCCTACCCTCCCAGCGATGCAATCTTGGGCCTGGCCAGCCGCCTTTTCAAACAAGCAGTTGGGGTAACCCCTTCCTTTACCTCCCCCCGGGCCTGGGCTCACACTATAATGGGTTCCTTGTATTACCTTAAACGCTTTAGAGGAGATACTGAAGCGCAGAGCGTGATCGAAAAGCTAAGTCAAAAACTATTGGGGCTTTTCCAGGCCACGGCCCGAGAAGAATGGTTCTGGTGTGAGGAAGTTGTCGCCTATGACAACGCCCGCTTGCCCCAGGCCCTGATAGCTGCCGGAGATTACCTGGCTGATGAAAAAATGCTGGATACCGGCTTAAAGGCCTTAAACTGGCTAATTACAATCCAAACCGACCCTGTAAAGAAACACCTTTCCCTTGTGGGTAATAATGGGTGGTACCGATACGGTGGGGAAAAAGCGCGCTTTGATCAACAACCTTTAGAAGTAGCTGCGCTGATCGATGCTTGTTACCAAGCCTACCTTGCTACCCAAGAGACACACTGGCACAAATATATGGATTGGGCTTTCAGTTGGTTTTTTGGCAATAACGACATCGGTCAGGTTGTCTACAATTTCACCACCGGCGGCTGCTACGACGGTCTCCAGCCTGGAGGGGTCAACCAGAACCAGGGTGGAGAATCTATAGTCTCATTTTTGCTGGCCCTGCACCAGATGCAGCAGCCTGCCAGTTATATCGCTGTTGAAGATGTTGAAAAAAGCACCGGTCAAGGGTTGTCAACTGCCCCTGATCCAAAGGAGCATCTAGCCGGCCGGGCATAAGAATAGCTTATAGGTTGCTGTTTTTGCCCCGGGGCAGGTAACACGTCGCCTGCCGGCAGCAAAAAGAAAATAACCACTATTATAGCGAAAAAGGAGTGATTAGCTTTTATGTATGCAGTTATATTAGCCGGGGGCAGCGGCACCCGGCTCTGGCCCTTAAGCCGAACACAATTCCCCAAACAATTCATTGATTTTACTGATAACGGCCGTAGTCTTTTCCAGGAAACAATAGCCCGTGTTAAGAGCATTATTCCTGAAAACCGGATTATCATTGTTGCCAACAGCGAACAGGAAAACAATATCAAACACCAGTTGGACCAAATGGGACTCAAAGAAGTCGTTTTATTAAAAGAGACCCGGGCCTGCAATACGGCTCCCGCCATTGGCCTGGCCGCCTGGTATTTGGCAGGTATAGCCGCTAAAGACAAAGATGCTATTATGGCAGTACTGCCCTCCGATCATGTTATTGCACCCGGGGAGGATTTTGCCAAACTCATTAACCGGGGCTGCCAGGCAGCCGCTGCTTATGGCCTTGTTACCTTTGGCATCAAGCCTGATTATCCCGAAACGGGCTATGGCTACATTCTTAGCGGCCAACAGCTAGATGGGCAGGCATTCAAAGTAGAAAAATTCATGGAAAAACCGGAACTGGCACTGGCGGAAAAATATATCAGGGATAAACGTTACCTCTGGAATAGCGGCATGTTTGTATTTAAAGTACGGGAGTTGATGGCCCAATACCGCCGCTACCTGCCTTCTTTGGCTGACGGGCTGGACAAAATAGATTATAAAGACTTTAGTAATCTAGAGCATGTGTATAATTCCTTTGACAGTGTTTCCATCGATTATGGTCTCCTGGAAAAAACGGCCGACACAACTGTTATTCCCACCGGTATCACTTGGAGTGACGTGGGCAGCTGGGACGCCGTTTATAAAATTTCTCCTAAAGACGCCAACGGCAATTATCATCAAGGTCGCATTGTCAGTATTGGTTCCCGAAATACTCTTGCCTTTTCCTCCAAACCCTTAGTAGGCCTGATTGGTGTGGAAAACATTGCTGTTATAGCAACTGAAGACGCTCTCCTGGTCTGTGCCAGAGAAAAATCCCAGGAAGTAAAAAATCTGGTGGATAGGCTTGAAAGCGATGGTGCCTCTGAATACATGGTTCACCCCACTGTCCACCGCCCCTGGGGAAGCTTTACCGTGCTGGTGGACCAGGATACATATAAGGTAAAGAAAATTGTGGTATACCCGGGCAGCCGTCTCAGCCTGCAGAGCCACCGCCATCGTTCGGAGCACTGGCTGGTTGCCAGAGGACAAGCACTGGCTACCGTTAATGACGAAGAAAAACTGTTTGAGGAAGGAAAACACATTTTCATTCCACAAAGCGCCCGACACCGTCTGGAAAACCCGGGTAAAGAGCTGCTGGAAGTCATTGAAGTCCAAAAAGGCGATTATTTAGGCGAAGACGATATTACCCGTTACCAAGACGATTATGGACGAAGTGGGACTAAGACTCCTGAACAAATATTTAAGCAATGGATGAATTCTGAAATAATCGACGCTACAAACAAACGGGAACTCCGGGAGATTGAAAACAGCCCGACTGCTATTCAGGAACGGTTTGGCTCTGAACTGGTTTTCGGCACAGGGGGATTAAGAGGAATAATAGGTGCCGGACTTAACCGGATGAATATTTACGTAGTGCGTAAAGCCACCCAGGGACTGGCTGATTATATTAATAAACAATACCCGGTAAACTCAGGGCAACAGGTAGCCATCGCTTACGATACCCGCCATTATTCACGGGAATTTGCACAAGCGGCAGCCCAGGTACTGGCTGCCAATGGAATAAAAGCTTTAATTTTTGCTGATGCCCGCCCTACACCCCTGTTGTCTTTTGCTATCCGCGAACTGGGATGTGCTGCCGGGATAGTAATTACAGCCAGCCACAACCCCTCCGAGTATAACGGGTACAAAGTTTACCAACCTGACGGGGGGCAAGCGGTATCCCCGTTTATTGATAAACTCACAGAGGCTATTACTGACGTGGATATTTTCAGGGACGTCCGTAACATTTCCGTTCAGAAAGCCAAAGCCCAGGGACTGCTGGAAATTATCAGCCCCCGGCTCGACAACCTGTACCTAGAGCAAGTTGCTTCACTTTCATTGAGCCGGCCTAAACAAAAGTTAAAGGTTGTATTTACTCCTTTGCACGGTACCGGCTCCTGCTTTATACCCAAACTTTTAAAACAGACCGGGTATATTGACCTTTTTGTAGTAGAAACACAAATGGTTGCCGACCCGGGGTTCCCGACGGTAAAAACCCCTAATCCGGAAGACAGAAAATCATTCGCAGCGGCACTGGACCTGGCCAGACAAGAAAAGGCTGACCTGGTCATGGCTACCGACCCTGATTGTGATAGATTAGGCTGTGCTGTTAAAAATGAAAAAGGAGATTATGATCTTCTAACAGGTAGCCAGATTGGTGCTCTGCTACTGGAATACCTGCTGGGACGTTTAAAGGAAAAAGACGAGTTGCCTGCCGGCGGCGTAATAATAAAAACGATTGTTACCGATGATTTAGGAAAGAAGATTGCTGCTTCTTACGGTGTTCACACGATCGAAACATTGACCGGCTTCAAATATATAGGTGAAAAGATAAAAGAATTGGAAGCAGCAGGTTCCCCTGATTTTATTTTTGGTTATGAAGAAAGCTATGGCTATCTGGCAGGAACGTTTGTCCGGGATAAAGATGCCAACATAGCCGGCCTGCTGATAGCAGAAATGGCCGCCTATTATCAAGAACGCGGGCAAACCCTGCTGCAGGTCTTGGAAAACCTTCATCAACGGTTTGGTTATTTTAAGGCGGAACTCATCTCACTGGAATTAAAAGACGAGGCGGCAGCGGACAGGCTTATAGCTGCCTTAGACCGTCAACCACCTCAGATTGAAGGAGTGCAAATAGTAGAAAAAAGAGATTATCACCGTAGCAAATCCTGGGACATTCTCAACAACCGGACTCACAAGCTTACCCTGCCCCGTTCTAAAGTCCTTTATTATCGCTTTAGCGATGGTTCCTGGTTCTGCATACGTCCTTCAGGAACAGAACCGAAGATTAAAATCTACTTTTCTGCCGTTGGTGCCAATAACGAAGAAGCAGAAAACAAACTGACAAAACTCAAAGACACCGTTCTGGCTGCTGCCAAAGAGTAGAGACATTATCGAAATTCTCGCAATGTCCTAAAGCAGGCCTTGACAACCGGTCGGTTGATGAATTTTTAACGGATTTCCGACCTCTTTCCTTGAATTAAACGCCGCCAACCTTTATAATCTATTTGACGAAAGGGATACGGAAAGGTGGTATCTGTAAATTGAACCAATATGACAGGAAGCTGTACGATTACATAGTCCAAAACAATATAAAGGCCGAGCACCTGGTATTTAAAAAGTCCTGCCACTCTGTGCAGGAGGCCGCCGATGCGGTGGGCGCTTCGCCGGAGGACCTGGTCAAAAACCTCTGCCTTATTGACGATGCCGGCAGCCTGATCGTAGCCATTGTTAAGGGAGAGGACCGGGTAAGCACCAAAAAAGCCGGCCATGTCCTTGGCACCGCCCCGCCGCGTATCGCAACGGTGGAGGAAATCCTCGAAAAAACAGGATACCCCTGCGGTGGGGTACCTTCGTTCTCATACAGTGCCAAATATTTGGTTGACAAAAGGGTTATGGAAAAGGATTTTGTCTATACCGGCGGCGGGTCGGAATACTCCCTTGTAAGAATAAGCCCGGCCGAGCTGGTAAGGGCCAACAGTGCACAGGTGGTTAATATAAGGAAGTAGCGGGGGAGGTTAATGGCGGCACAAGTGTGTATGCTGCCTTTTTTATTTGCTGGGTTTCAATTCCATATTGGTCCAATTAAAACTAGGCTGACCGAGTAACGGAGGCGCTACCATCTAGGGTTTCAATTCCACACTGGTACGATTAAACCTTGCAGTATATATGGGTATATACTAGGGTGATATATATTTCAATTCCACACTGGTACGATTAAACCTTGCAGTATATATGGGTATATACTAGGGTGATATATATTTCAATTCCACACTGGTACGATTAAACC
>JAAYJF010000107.1 GCA_012523075.1 Clostridiales bacterium
CCACCCCTGTTTCTGTCGCTTCTTATTATACACCCGCAGGGTTCTTGCCTAAACAAAAAGGTGAATATGCTAAAGGTTTGACCGGCCAGCGCTTCTTCAAGAAGGACAGTCCTTTGGGCCAACAGCTCTGCCGCCGCTCGCTGATAGGGACGGGCTTTTCCCGCCGTTTTTATGCTTTCCAATAATAATTTTATGTCGACCGGCTCCACCGTGGGCCGTTTTCCTTCCATACGTTTGTTTGCCTCGTTAGCGCCCCTTTCTACCGGATGCTCATCCCCTCCGGTTCTTGATAAAGGATGTCTGGCCTTAGACGCCCCCTCATCGGCCCGTTCTTCTTTCAGTCCGGCTTGTTTAAAGAGAAGTTTCAACAGTATGTCCGGGAATCCTTTATTTTCCCGTAAATTTTTTGCCAGCACAATATTTGCAAGGCTTATCCTCATACCGTGCTTTGTTAGCTTTATTACGTCCTCCGCCTCCACTCCAGGTAATTCCGCCATAAGCAAGGATAGTTTTTGGTTGCCGTCGGCTGCCGGCCGGTTGATTGGGGTGCCTTCCCCCGCCCCTATTAGCCACTTTACCAATTCCCCAAGGGGCGCATTTACAAGGTCAATATCCACCGGTGGGAGATGCTCCGCAGAAAGCACCGCCTTGTCCAACAGATAGCAAATATGTTTTATAGCTCTTTGTATAGTCTCGGTATTGTTCGGAGTAACGGGCAGGCCGTTTTCCACCATTTTAACTATAATACCCGTGTCCTCAAGGGCTGCGCGGGTACCAGCTTCTACGTTAAAGCTTTCAATTTGGCTTATTCGGTCCCCTTCGGGGCCCGCGACCGCAAGAACTATCCTTCCTTCCCCAATCCCCTTAACTTGCAGCACAATGTCCTGGCCTCTCTTAAAGTCCAGGTCTGCAATAAGCCTTGTCTGAATAACCGTTCCGCCCTCCAGCTTAAGGAGCAGCATCCGGTCCCTAACCTCCAATACCCTGGCCGCAAATGTTTCCCCCAACCTTAGCGTGAGGCTGTCCTTTATTCTTTCAGTTATAAGTTCAGCTATTACCGGGCTAAGCTTCATCAATCCCGCCTCCGGATATTTTTTATAAAGGTTTTTCGGTGTACAGGGCACGGGCCGTGTTCCATGATGGCTAATATGTGCTCTTTGGTTCCGTAACCCTTGTTCTGGCTGAAGTTATACTGCGGATAGCGCTCGTCCAAAATGTCCATATACCTGTCCCTGGTCACCTTTGCTATTATGCTGGCCGCCGCAATGGATAGGCATGTGCTGTCCCCCTTCACCACGCTTTGCTGGTAAAGGTTGCAGCCCGGCAGCTTCATCGCATCAAGCAGCAGGCAGTCAGGCTTTTTTTTCAATCTTTCCACCGCAATAGCGGCGGCTTTATACGTGGCCCTTAAAATGTTAATTCTGTCAATCTCTCCGTTGTCCACCATCCCTACACCATAGGCAGCGGCCTTCTGTGTTATTATCCCATACAGGTAGTCCCGCCGCTCTGGAGATAGCTTCTTTGAATCGTCTATACCGGGTACAAAAAAATCCTCCGGCAGAATAACCGCTGCGGCAACGACAGGCCCGGACAGTGGGCCGCGTCCGGCCTCGTCTATACCCGCCACCAGAGTGTATCCTTTTTGCCGGAGGCCGCTTTCTATTCTTTTCATCCTATCTATTCTTTCGAACTCAAGGGCTTCCCTCTTTAACTTTCCCTGTACCCTTCTTCCAAGGTCCCTCACACCGGACCGGCTGTCGGCAAGAAGCCCGGGTATAAGCCGCTGCTGTTCCTCGCTGTCCAATCGCTCTATGTAGGCCTTTATCTGGCTTATGCTTCCGGTTAGCAAAAGAATTCCCCCTATTTTCAGCTTATTCCTGTTCCGGGTTGGCGGGAGGCATCTCCAGGGAAATGCGACCCAGCCTTCCGGCTCTGAAGTCGTCAAGCAATACCCCCGAAGCTCTAAGGGTGTCAACCCTTCCGCCCTTCATAAGGCAGCCCCTTTTTTTTCCTACCTGCTCCAGTACCCCATAGGTGGTATCCTTTAGCCCTGGAATCCCGTAACCCCTTTTCAAAAGCCCCGGATCGGCACCCAAAAGCCTTTCTATTAGATTAAGAGCAAGCTTTTCGCTGCTTAATATTTCTGACTTTATCGCTCCGGTTAGGGCAAGGTTTATTCCAACATTTTTCTCTTCGAACCTGGGCCAGAGCACCCCCGGCGTATCCAAAAGGTCGATGTGCTTTGTCACTTTTATCCACTGTTTTCCCCTGGTCACACCGGGCCTGTCCCCTGTCTTTGCCGAAGCCTTTCCGACTATTCGGTTAATAAGCGACGACTTGCCCACGTTGGGGATACCCACTATCATCACCCGGATGGGCCTGTTTCTCCTGCCCCGCCTTCGCCATTTTTCCCGGATATCTTCTCCCTTGGCCTCAAGTTGCATCAAAAGGTCCCGGACACCGGACCCACTTAATGAATCCACTGCCACAGCAGGTATGGACTGCCTTCCGAAATGCTCTATCCAGCTGGAAGTGATGCCGGGATGGGCAAGGTCGCTTTTGTTAAGCGCAACAATCCTCTTGGTTGCGGGAATGAGCCTTTTAAGCTCCGGGTTGTTGCTTGAGTAGGGTATCCTTGCATCAAGCAACTCAATAGCAAAGTCTACCAGCTTTACGTTTTCCTTTATTTGTTTTAGAGTTTTGGTCATGTGACCAGGAAACCATTGAATATTCATTCAAGAAATACCCCTTTAGTGAATTCTTTCCGGCGGCAGGGGCCATATACGTAGCACCGCTTCTCCCCGGATGTTTTCAAGCGGTACAAATCCCACATCGGAAAACCGGCTGTCCCTGCTGTCGTTTCTATTATCACCCAATACAAACACAGTATCCGGGGGTACCACCACCTCGGAGAAATTGCCCAGGGGCTTTTCGTTAATATAGGGTTCGTCCAGCTCTACACCGTTTAAGTACACCCTGTGGTCCCGGACCTCCACCCTGTCCCCCTCTACACCTATAACCCTTTTTATGAAAATGAGTGACGGATTGCCGGGGTATTCAAATACCACAATATCCCCGTACCGCGGTCCGTCAAACCTGTAGCCTATCTTATTGACTGCCAGCCTGTCCCTGTCCCTTAAGGTGGGAAGCATTGAAGATCCGTCCACCAACACCGTTTCGAATAAAAAGGCCTTAATTACAATGGCTAATACTATTGCTATTATAATGGATTCTATCCATTCCCTAACCTGACTCTTGGAACCTGAAGTCATATGCGCCCCTCCCGTCAATGTGGCCCTTATAGCGCCGGCACCAGCTCTTTTCGTTTGCTATATATAACGCATTTAAAACTTTACATCTCCTTTTGCATGTCGTCCCCAGCGTAACGGTTATAATTATGTTTACGAGCCGCAAAACAAATTATGGGACTGCTGTCAGTCCCATAAAGTCTGCTATTTTCTCTCTTTAACCCTGGCAGCCTTGCCCACTCTATCACGAAGATAATAAAGCCTTGCCCTTCTGACCCTTCCCTTTCTGACCACCTCTATTTTATCCAGCTTGGGAGAATTCAAAAGGAATGTTCTTTCAACTCCTACTCCGTACGAAACCCTTCTTACTGTGAAGGACTCGTTTACGCCGCCGTTCTGCCTCTTTATTACAGTCCCTTCAAAGACCTGAATCCTTTCCCTGCTTCCTTCCTTTATCTTTACGTGCACCCTTACGTTATCACCCACCTGAAACTGGGGTGTTTCCTTTTTTAGCTGTCCGCTTTCAACCATTTTAATCAGGTCCATTTTATACCTCCTTCCCTCCAAGGCGTTCGTACTGCCCTTGGCAGAATTGGACCGCCTGTTATGCCAAATGCTATTATAGCACATGGTGCGTCATATCACAATTTATTTTTCCCTTTTAAGGGTCCTTCGCCATCATCTGTAAGACTACAGCCTTCCAGTAGGTCGGGCCTTAGGGCCTTTGTTGTCTCAATAGCCCTTTCCCTTCTCCATTCTTCGATTCTTTTGTGATCACCCGAAAGCAGAACCTCCGGCACCTTCATGCCCATAAACTCTGCCGGCCTGGTGTACTGGGGATACTCAAGCAGTCCCCCGGTAAAGGATTCCTCTTCCAGCGACTTAAGACTTCCTATCACCCCCGGTAGCAGCCTTGCAACCGCATCCACTATTACCATCGCCGGCAGCTCTCCGCCGGTTAATACGTAATCGCCTATGGAAATCTCCTCGTCCACCATGCTGTCTATTACCCTCTGGTCCACGCCTTCATAGTGACCGCATACAATAACCAGATGGCCTTGTCTGCTAAGGGTAGCGGCTTTCTGCTGCACAAAGGGTTTCCCCCGCGGGCTTGTGAGTATAACCAATGCTTCGGGGCAGCCTTCCTTTACAGAAGCTATCGCATTATATATAGGCTGCGGCATCATCACCATACCGGCACCGCCACCGTAGGGGTAATGGTCAACCCTCCGGTGCTTGTCCCGGGAAAAGTCCCTTATATTGACAATGTTTACCTGTATTATACCCTTTTCTACAGCCTTTCCAATAATGCTGCTACACAAAAGTGAGTCAAACATCTCCGGGAAAAGGGTTAGAATATCAATCTTCACTCCACCAGCCCCTCCGGTAGTTGCACCCTTATGGTCTTTTTGGCGATATCAATATCCTTTACCATCTCTTTAACCGCCGGGATAAGGACCTCTCCCTTTTCTCTCTTCACCACGTACAAATCGTTGGCACCGGAAGACAATACGTCCTCCACCTCGCCAATCGCTTCGCCATCGGTGGTAAGAACTTTGCATCCTATTATGTCGAACACAAAAAAGTGCCCCTCTTCCAGTTTGGCCAGGTTGGCCCTGTCAACCACCAGATAACTGCCCTTGAACGGCTCTACCGAACGGATGTCGTCATATCCCTTTAGCTTTATAGCCACACAGTTCTTCCTATAGGGCCTGTGCCTTTCCACCTGCACCGGCAGCCTTTCCTTCCCCGTGTCTATATAGCAGTCCTCAAGCCCGTCAAAGCGATCGGGGACATTGCTAATCAAAAGCACCTTAAGCTCGCCCCTTATTCCAAGGGTGTTTGCAATATAAGCTATCCTGTAATAATCCATTGGGACCATCACCACGCTATTTGGACAAAGGCCGGTACCTCTCTGCCCCTTTATTCTATTATCTCCACCACTACCCTTTTGTTTTGTTTCACCGCCGAGGCCTTAACAATGGTCCTCATGGCCTTGGCAATCCTGCCCTGCTTGCCTATAACCTTACCCATATCCTCCGGGGCCACCTTCAGTTCCACTATTATCGACTGTTCTCCGTCCACCTGCTTTACTTCCACCATCTGCGGGTGGTCAACGAGGGAACGAGCAATAAATTCAACCAACGCCTTCATAGCTACACCTCCGGTTATTCCTCACTGCTCTCTGCTTCGGCTCCATCGTAAAGCCCTTCGGATTTGAACAAAGCCTTAACGGTGTCCGAGGGCTTCGCACCCTTTTTGAGCCACTCCGCTGCCCTTTCCTGGTTTATTTTAATCTCCTTCGGCTGGGATATGGGATTATAATACCCAATCTCTTCTATAAACCTTCCATCCCGGGGAGATTTGGAATCAGCCACCACAATCCTGTAAAAGGGTCTTTTCTTTGCACCCATCCTTCTAAGTCGGATTCTAACTGCCATTTTTTCACCTCCTATGCACGGTTTTCGTAACGTCTTTTTTGTTTTTATATAAAGGGGAAACCGGGCTTTCCTTTTTTTGGACCCTTCCCCATTTCGGCAAACTGTCTCATAAGCTTTCTCGTCTGTTCAAACTGCTTTAATAACCTGTTCACCTGCTGTATCCTGGTCCCGCTTCCGGCGGCTATCCTTTTTCGCCTGCTGCCGCTTATTATCGAAGGGTTGTTCCTCTCCGCCGGCGTCATGGAATTTATTATCGCTTCCACCCAGGCCAGTTCCTTTTCGTCAATCTCCATCGGCCCCATTTTACCCTTATTTATGCCGGGTATCATCCCCATAATCTGGTCTATGGGGCCCATATTCCTTACCTGGCGCAGCTGCTCCAAGAAATCGTCCAGCGTAAACTGCTGACTCTTTAGCTTCCTTGTAAGCTCCGCCGCTTTCTTTTGGTCAAAGCTCTGTTCGGCCTTTTCTATTAGCGTGAGCACATCGCCCATGCCAAGAATCCGGGATGCCATTCGGTCGGGGTGAAACAGTTCTATATCTTCCACCTTTTCCCCGGTACCTACAAACTTTACCGGCTTGCCGGTAACCGCCTTTACTGAAATAGCGGCCCCTCCCCGGCTATCCCCATCCAGTTTGGTGAGGAATATCCCGTCTATACCTATTCTGCTGTTAAAGGCTTGGGCCACATTGACCGCGTCCTGCCCCGTCATGGCATCCACCACCAGCAGTACCTGGTCGGGCACCACTTTTTCCTTCATTTCTTTCAGTTCAGCCATAAGTGTATCGTCAATATGCAGTCGACCGGCGGTGTCTATTATTACAACGTCCCTACCGTTCTTTTTGGCCTCCGCCAGGCCCGCCTTTGCAATATCGGCGGGTTTTCCCTTGTCTCCCATGGAAAACACCGGTATACCGGCCTTTTCCCCCATAACGTGCAGCTGTTTTATTGCCGCGGGTCTGTATATGTCACAGGCCACCAAAAGGGGGCTCTTTCCGCTTCGCTTTTCAAAATACTTTGCCATTTTTGCTGCTGCGGTGGTCTTTCCCGCCCCCTGCAGTCCCACCAGCATTATCTTTGTAACACCCGACGACGAGAAGACTGGCCTGCTTGGGGCACTTCCCATAAGCTCCACAAGCTGCTCCTTCACAATTTTTATCACCTGCTGGCCGGGGGTCAGGCTTTCCATTACCTCGCCGCCCACCGCCCGATCGGTTACTTTTTTTATGAAGTCCTTAACCACCAGAAAGTTTACGTCCGCCTCCAGCAGCGCGAGCCTTACCTCCCTCATGCCTTCCTTAACGTCCTTTTCGGACAGCTTGCCCTTGCCCTTAAGTTTCTTAAAGGTTTGCTGCAGCTTTTCGGTTAACCCTTCAAAGGCCATATATATTAACCTCCCGTTGCTTGAGTGATAAACTCCATTATTTCCCGAAGCTCCGCCATAAGTTTTTCTTTCCCGCCCTCCGCCTCAAGGGCGTCTATTACCCCGGCAATGCGGTCCAGTACCACCGACCATTCCTTACGGTCCCTATGGAACCTTTTTACCAGTCCAAGGCTATCTTCCATGCCGTACAGCTGTTTTTTCGCCCTTTTTAAGTTGTCGTGTACCGCCTGCCTGCTTATGCCCAGCAGTTCCCCTATCTCTGCCAGCGAATAATCCTTCATATAGTAAAGGTCAATTATTTCCTGCTGCCTTAGGGTAAGTACGCTACCGTAGAAGTCATAAAGAAGCGCCATCTCAACGAATTTTACATCCATGTATACATCATCCCAATACGCCTGTAAAGGCAAAATGCTTTACAGGCGTATTCTATATTATTATTATCCAGTTGTCAACAGTAAATTCATCCTAAAAACGCTTGGGCGAAGGCCTTTCCATCGAAGGGCTGCAGGTCCTCCATACCTTCGCCGAGGCCTACGTATTTTACAGGTATGTCCAGCTCTCGCTTTATCGCCAGCACTATTCCGCCCTTTGCGGTGCCGTCCAGCTTGGTGAGTATTATACCGGTAATATCCGTTATCTCTTTGAACATCCTGGCCTGCACCAGCGCGTTTTGGCCCGTTGTTGCATCAAGCACCAGATAGGTCTCCCGGCTACAGTCGCCGGCCTCCCTGTTTATTATCCTCTGAATCTTTTTTAGCTCCTCCATAAGGTTCTTCTTGTTGTGCAGCCTGCCCGCGGTGTCACATATTACAACCTCCGCATTCCTGGCCCTGGCTGCGCCCAGCGCATCAAAAACCACAGCGGCGGGGTCGGAACCCTCGCTGTGCTTTATTATTTCCGCCCCGGCCCTTTGGCCCCAGACCTCCAGCTGTTCTATCGCTGCGGCCCTGAAGGTGTCAGCGGCAGCAATAAGTACTTTTTTGCCCCTATGTTTATAATGGGCTGCAAGTTTGCCGATGGATGTGGTCTTCCCAACGCCGTTTACCCCCACCACCAGTATGACCGTTGCGGTATCCTCCGGCACAGCCTCTGTCCTTTCATCGTCAAGCATTTCCCTTATAATGCTCTTTAGCTCTTCCCTGACTCCTTCCCCGGTTAGGCTCCTGTCCTGCCTTATCCTTTCGTTTAAAGCCTCTATAATTTCAAGGCTGGTTCCCACCCCGACATCGGCTGTTATAAGCGCTTCCTCCAGCTCTTCCAGCATTTCCGGGTCGGGTTTGTTTGCTAGCGACAATACCCTGTCCACCTTTTTCCTGATATCTTCCCTGCTTTTCTTAAGGCCCTCCATAAACCTTGGAATAAGCCCCGGCTGTCTTTCCTGCATTCTTTATTCCTCCCTAGCTAACCATATCCTCAAGTTTTACCGAGACCAGTTTGGAAATACCCTTTTCCTCCATGGTCACCCCGTGTAGATTGTTTGCTATCTCCATGGTGCCCTTCCTGTGGGTTATGACCACAAACTGTATGTCGGAGGACAGTTTTTTAAGAAAAGCACCGAATCTCTCCACGTTGGCATCGTCAAGGGCGGACTCAATTTCATCCAGTATACAAAAGGGCGACGGTTTAACCGACAGTATGGCAAACAAAAGCGCTATGGCTGTCAGTGCCTTTTCACCGCCCGATAGCAGCGACAGATGCTGCAGTTTTTTGCCCGGTGGCTGTGCTATAATATCAATCCCCGACTCCAGCACGTCCTCGCTGTCCGAGAGTAGTACCTGGGCCTTCCCGCCTCCAAACAGCTCCCGGAACACCTTGCCAAAGCTCTCGTTTATTACCGAGAACTGCTCCCCGAACTGCTTTCGCATTGTGTCCAGCATTTCCTTTATTATTTTTATAAGGGATTCCCTGGCCTCCTCCAGGTCCTGACGCTGGACTGACAGAAAATCGTACCTTTCCTTCACTTTCTGGTACTCGTCGATGGCGTTTAAATTTATATTGCCAAGGTCCTTAATACTAACTTTAAGCTCGCCTATCCTGCTTCGGGCCTCTTTTTCGCTGTCTATCTCGCACTTGAAGTCAAGGGCCTGTATGCGGGTGACCTCATAGTCCTCCCACATCCTGTCCTGGAGACCGCTTAGCTCCATCTCCACCTTGGTAAGCTGAACCTCGTGCCTGTGCAGCTTCTTTTCCAGCTCAGATATCTCCCGGTTTATTTCCTTGCCCAGGCTTTCCTTGTCCTTTATCCTCTGCTGGCACTCTGTCTTTATCTGCTCCAGCCTTACCATTTCGCCGTTATCTTTGCTGTTCTCGCCGGTAAGGGTTTCAATCTCCTGTCGTAGCAAGCAAGCCGCGCTCTCCAGCTTTAGTATGTTCTTTTTGTTTATCTCTATTTCTTTTTCCCTGTCAATCATAGACGACTGCAGCCTCTGCAGCGATGAAACCGTCTGCTGGTAGCCTGCCTGTACGTCTTCCAGCTTTTGTCCGAGCCTTGCCGCCTCAACCCGGTGGGCGGTCAGCTGCTGCATTATGTTCTCCCGGTCCTGTTTTTTTTCGGAGCTAATTCTTTGAAGGTTCTTTATGGTCTCCTGTCTTTCCCTGTTTTCCGTTTCCTTTTCCCTTATGCTTCTTATTATTCTGTCTATTTCGTTCTGGGTTTCGGAGTAGTCGGATTCCAGCTCTAGTTTTTCGGTTTCAAGTTGCTTTATTTTGGTTTTCCTTTCAGAAAGGTCATTATGTTTAGCCTCGGCCATCTCTGCGAGCTTAATCCGCTGCAGCTCAAGGCTGTGGAGCGCCTCCGCCGTCTCCGCAAGCCTAAGCCCTGTATCCTGCTCCTCCCGATAAAGGTCCTGCAGGGATTTATCCAGCTGCTTTGCAGCCTCTTCCTTATCGGTTATGGCCTTTGCCAGCAGCCCTATCTCTCTTTTCCGCTGCAGAAGTCCGGCCTCTTTGCTTTGGCTGCTTCCTCCCGTCATGGAGCCGCCGGTGTTTATTACGTCCCCGTCCACCGTCACTATTCTGAATGCGTATTTGTAGGCCCTTGCCATCCTTATGCCGCTGTCCAGGCTGTCCACAACTATCACCCTGCCCAGCAGGTTTTGTATTATTCCGCGTACCTTTGCCGGGCATTCCACCAGCGACGACGCCTTACCCACACACCCTTCCATTCTAAGCGCACCCTCTTCGTTTTTGGAAAGGTGTCTTGCCTTTACTGAACTCACCGGCAAAAAGGTAGCCCGTCCCAGTTTGTTTCGCTTCAAAAACTCTATAGCCGCCTTGGCATCCTCTTCGGTATTGGTAACTATGCTCTGTAGGCTGTAGCCCAAAGCGGTCTCTATGGCCCTTTCAAGGCCCGCTTGCACTTCTATCAGCTCCGCCACGGGGCCTATTATCCCCCTTGATAGGGTTTTGTCCCTGCCGCAGGCCGTCACAACTCCCCTTACGCTCCTTGAGTATCCCTCGTATTCCTTTTCCATCTGCTGCAATAGTGCCAGCTTGGACTTGTCGGCTCCCAGGGCCTGGCCAAGTTTTTTAAACTCCTGTTCCAGCCGGTTGCGCTTAACCGCAAGGTCGTCTACCCTTTTTTCAAGAACACCCCTTTGCCTTGTCTTTTCTTTAATATCCATGGCGAGGGTGTCCAACCTGACTTTAAGGTCACTCTTTTCACCTTTTAGCTTTTGTATCAACGCAGTGGTATTATTAATCTCCTCCAGCAGTTGTACCTTGCGTTTGTATATGGTCTCGTTAAGGGTCCTTAAGCTGTTGGCCCTGCTGTTTTGTTCGGATATAAGGTTCAGGTTTTCTATAATCTCCGTTTTTATCTCCTCGGCCCTTTCCTCTTCCTCCCCCACCTGGGCCCCTATAAGGTCAAGGTTTGCCTGGAAGGATTCCATTACTTCCTTTTTGTCTTCCAGCTTAATTTTAAGGTCCTGTACCTCACGCTCCCTGGTTCGCTTTTCGTCCTCTACCATCGCCATGTCCTGCTCTATCCTGTTTAATTCCTTTAAATGCATGTTTATGCTTTCCTTCTCGCCCTGAACCCTCTGCTTTAGTACCTTAATTTCTCCCTCTTTCTTTTCCGCCAGGTTGAGGTTTTTAAACATCCGCTCCTGTATGACCTTTAATTCTTCCTCCATCTGCACTGCCCTGTTTTCCAGGGCGGAGATTTCCGTTTCAAGGCGGGTTAGGGCGCTGCCCTTTTCGCCAATACCCCTATGCAGTTCCTTGGACCTGTCCTCTATACTGTCTTTTTGCCTGTTAAGCCTTTCTATGTTCCTCACAAACATGCTCAGTTCAAGACGTTTAAGCTCGTCACGCATTTCAATATAGGACTTTGCCACTCTGCTTTGCTCCGCCAAGGGGCCTATCTGTCTCTGCAGTTCCTCAATAATATCCCCCAGCCTTAAAAGGTTCTCCTCGGTCTTCTTAAGCTTCCTTTCGGCCTCTTCCTTCCTGGTTTTGTATTTAACTATTCCTGCGGCCTCTTCAAAGACCCTGCGCCGGTCCTCGGCCTTTGAGCTAAGTATTTCGTCTATCCTTCCCTGGCCGATTATCGAGTAGCCCTCCTTACCTATTCCGGTATCCATAAACAGCTCGTTTATGTCCTTTAGCCTACACCCGGTCTTGTTGAGGTAATACTCGCTCTCTCCGGACCTGTATACCCTTCTTGTTACCATCACTTCTGAATATTCGATGGGCAAAAAACCGTCACTGTTGTCAAGGGTAATCGAAACTTCCGCAAAGCCCAACGCTTTTCTGCTGTCAGTTCCAGAAAATATTACATCCTCCATCCTGCTGCCCCTTAATGCCTTTATGCTCTGCTCACCCAGCACCCACCTGACACCGTCGGCGATATTGCTCTTACCGCTGCCGTTGGGCCCGACAATGGCAGCGATACCGCTGTCAAACTGCAGGTTTATTTTGTCGGCAAAGGATTTAAAGCCCTTCATTTCTATGCTTTTAAGATACATATTATTTACCTCCGACCTGTGTGCTGCATCAGTCAAATGCCCTTCTCCAAAACGCGACGGTAGTCCACCTCCGACAGTCCGTCACCGCTAATAATGCGCAGTACCGTCTGTCCCAGGCCCCTGTTACCGGTTACTTTAACCGCTAGCCTGGGATACGCTTCCCTAAGGGATTTAATGCTTTCCTTGCCTATTCCCTGCAGCGTTGGTAATGTCCGCGGGTTTGCTTCAATTACAAGTTCGCCCACCGAATTTAAGCCCCTCTGGTCAATTACCTTACTGACAACCTTTAACAGTAGCCTCGAATCCACCAGCTGCCGGAAGGACGGATGGAAGGGCCCTGCCACCACCTCGCCCTCCTCGTTTATCATATCGGTGGGCTGCAGCCCCATCCTTATCACCTTTATCCTTTCCCTTGCAAACATCTCCGCCAGCGTAACACACACATCCACTGCCTCCCCAAGCGGAAGGGGCCTGTATGTACCCGCCCTGTACATCTCTTCCAGTGCGGTACCCCTAATAATCAGTGCCGGGTAAATCCTTACAAAGTCCGGCCCAAGGGCGCACACCCGTTCAGCGGTCTCAATCTCGGCCTCCCGGTCGGAGCCGGGCAGGCCGACCATCATCTGCAGGCCCAGGTTAAACCCGTACCCTCTTATAAGCCTTGAGGCGTATGCCACGTCCTCTGCCGTATGCCCCCTTTGGCTTAAGTCCAGCACCCGGTTGTTCATGGATTGGACACCCAGTTCTACCGTGTCCACTCCATACCCTTTAAGATTGTCAAGTATCGAATTGTTTATATAGTCCGGCCGTGTTGAAAGCCTTATCCCGTCAATAAGACCCTTACGCTTTGCGGCGTAGGCCTGCCCGAGGAACGCATTTTGAAGTGGTAATGGTATGCCGGTAAAACTGCCCCCGAAAAATGCAACCTCTACCCTCTTGGCGTCTCTAGGGAATGTAGCAATGTATTCTCGCACGGTGGTAAGAATGTGCTCCGGCAAAACCGGGCGTTCTTTACCGGTTATTTTGTTCTGGCTGCAGAACACACAGTGGTGGGGGCAGCCTGTATGGGGTATGAAAAAGGGTATTATGTAATGTTCCTTGGCCATTCTATTCCTCCAGCCTTTCAATGGCTTTTTTCGCGGCCATCTGTTCCGCTTCCTTTTTGCTCTTTCCAACGCCCTCCCCGTACGACTTGTCGCCTATGCAGACCCTTACCCGAAATGTCTTGTCATGGTCCGGGCCCTGCTCGGATACGAGCCGATATTGAACGCTCCGGCCCCCTGATGCCTGGACCTTTTCCTGAAGCGTCGTCTTGAAATCTGTAGTAAACCCGCCTTCGGGCAACCGGGATATTCTCTCATTAATATATCGGATAATAAAGTCCCTTGCCGCAGGGTATCCGCCGTCTAGGTACATGGAACCCACCACCGCTTCAAAGGCGTCCGCCAGGATGGACCCCCTTTTCCGGCCTCCGCTTGCTTCTTCTCCCTTGCCCATAAGCAAAAATTCACCCAGCCCCAGCCCCGCTGCATAGGGTCCCAGGGCCTGTCCCTTTACCAGTGAAGCCCTGAGTTTTGTAAGGGCACCTTCCGGATACTCCCGGAACCGGTTGTACAAAAACTCGCTGACCACCATTTCCAGCACGGCATCACCCAGAAATTCAAGCCTTTCATTGTATCCATCCCTTGGCAAGTCCTTTTCATTTGCGTAGGAGCTATGGGTCAGGGCGATATTCAAAAGACCTATATCCTCAAACCTGTACCCAAGCCTATCCTGCAGCTTGCCAAGTTCTTGGGTCCTATTTTTACCTATATTCAAAGCCAGCATCCTTTCCAATTGATTACTCCTCAAAGATGCACTTTTTACATTATAGCATATTTTTGGCTAAAAAACCGTCGGGCGTTTACTCGCCGAACCTTTTGAAGCAAATGCTGGCGTTATGCCCGCCAAAGCCCAAAGAATTGGATATGGCATAATATACAGCACGTTTCTCGCCCCTGTTGGGTGTATAGTAGAGGTCACAGTCGGGGTCGGGGGTATTATAGTTTATCGTGGGCGGGATAAACTCCTCATGGATAGCCAGCACCGATGCGATTGCCTCCACGCCTCCCGCCGCCCCCAAAAGGTGTCCGGTAACCGACTTTGTGGAACTCACCGCCAGCTTGTAGGCATGCTCTCCAAACACCTGTTTTATAGCCTCGGTCTCAAACCTGTCGTTATACTCGGTGGAAGTCCCGTGGGCATTAATATAGTCAATGTGCTCCGGCAGAGCCCCTGCATCGGCCAAAACCCTTTCCATGGCAGCGGCGGCCCCGATGCCGCCCGGAGCGGGGGCGGTTATATGATGGGCGTCGGCGGTCATGCCATAGCCCGCCACCTCCGCGTATATGCTTGCTCCTCTTTTTATAGCGTGCTCCAGCTCCTCCAGCACCAGAATCCCTGCACCCTCCCCCAGCACAAAGCCGTCCCTTTCTTTGTCGAAGGGCCTGCTGGCGCCTTTGGGGTCGTGGTTCCTTGTGGACAGGGCCCTCATGGAACAGAACCCCGCCACCGCTATGGGGGTAACAGACGCCTCGGTACCTCCGGTGATAATCATATCCGCGTCTCCCCGCTGGATAATCCTTAGTGCATCCCCTATAGCGCTGGTACCCGAAGCACAGGCGGTGACTACCGTCTTGTTGGGTCCCTTTGCCCCGAAGGCTATAGCCACCTGTCCCGCGGCCATGTTGGAAATCATCATAGGTATAAAGAAGGGGCTTACCCTGGAGGGCCCCTTTTCCAGGATGACCCTGAACTGGTTCTCAAGGGTCTCAATGCCCCCTATCCCGGAACCTAATACTACTCCCAACCTGCTCCTGTCCAGCCCATTCAAATCCACGCGGCTGTCCTCCACCGCCATTCTGGCAGCGGCAATGGCGTACTGGGTAAAGGTATCCATCCGCCTTGCTTCCTTTTTATCCATAAAATCGCCGGGTACAAAGTCTTTAACCTCCGCGGCTATTGTACAATCAAAGCCTTCCGCATCAAACTTGGATATTTCGGCTATACCGGATACTCCATCCTTAAGCGAGGACCAAAGCCTGTCTTTTCCCAAACCGACGGGGGTTACCGCCCCTAAGCCGGTAACCACTACTCTCTTTTCCAATCCGGTGACCTCCCATCCTTTGTGTTTTTGTTCTACATATAAAGCGTTAATATTATTACATTCCCCTATCTACCGCTTAAGAGGGCAAAGCCCGAAGAATACTGTTTGAAACCAGATCCTTCGCTATCGCTCAGGATGACAAAAAGATCGCTCAGGATGACACCTTGGGAAATGTATAGTTTTAAATACGTTGTGTATATAAACAGAATACTATTATCTGAGGTGTACTTAAGAAAGTCCCGATTTCAATCGGGACTTTCCGCCTAGCTATTTACTTTTATGTATTCTACAGCATCCCCGACAGTACTGATTTTTTCTGCGTCCTCGTCCGGGATCTCCAGATCGAATTCTTCTTCCAAAGCCATTATCAGCTCCACCAGGTCCAGGGAATCCGCTCCCAAGTCCTCCAGAAAGCGGGCATCGCTGACTATATCCTCTTCGTCTACGCCTAACTGGTCTGCTATAATCTCTCTTACCTTCTCTAGTATCATCTTGTCACCTCCCTCCAGAATTAGCTATAAAATATATATTAAATATATTACATAACAATTCCACCGTCAACGCCAATTATTTGTCCGGTTATGTATGAGGCAAGGTCGCTGCTTAGGAAAGCTGCGAGCCATGCAACGTCCTCCGGTGTACCCGGCCTGCCCAGCACCACTCTCTTTGTCATCTCTTCTCTCAGGCCCTCGGACAGCTTCATTGTCATATCGGTCTGTATAAAGCCCGGGGCAATGGCATTAACCGTAATACCCCTTGACCCCAGTTCCTTGGCCACCGCCTTTGTAAAACCAATAACCCCCGCCTTGGAGGCACAGTAATTGGCCTGGCCGGCGTTGCCATATAGACCGACAACCGATGAAATATTGACTATTCTTCCCCATCTTTTTTTCATCATAACACTGGCTGCAGCCCTGGTACAGTTGAATACCCCTGTCAGGTTGGTTTGAAGCACCTCGTCCCAGTCTTCGTCCTTCATCCGGACAAGCAGCCCGTCCCGGGTTATGCCGGCACAGTTTACAAGGATGTCCACAGAGCCCAACCGCTTCTTTGCGGTTTCTATAAGCGCCTTTGCCTGGCCGGCGTCGGTCACGTCGGCGGCAATGGCTGCCGCACTTCCTCCCGACCCCGTTATTTGCTCCACAGTTTCCTGTGCCGCCTTGGAGTTGCTGGTGTAGTTCACCGCCACCTTTGCCCCGAGCCCTGCTAGGGTTACGGCTATGGCCCGGCCTATACCCCTTGAGCCGCCGGTAACCACCGCAGCTTTTCCGCTTAACTCAAGCATTTTATCCCCTCCAGTGCTTTGAGGGCAACCTCCAGCGTTTCCATGTTTTCGATGTTCATAACCGTTGCCCCCTTGTCTATTTTCTTAATAAAGCCGGACAGCGTCTTCCCCGGCCCTATTTCCACGAAGGTATCCGCCCCCAGCGCGAGCATCCTTCTCACGCTCTCCTCCCACTGCACCGGGTTGCTTACCTGTTTTATCAGGTTTCGCTTTATTCTTTCGCTTCGGGTCTCCTCCATGGCGGTAACATTTGCTATTACCGGGAAGGAAGCATCTGTTATCAAAATTTTCTCCAGTTCCCTCTCCAGTTTATCCTCCACTGGCCTTAAAAGGCTGCAGTGAAAGGGTGCGCTGACTGGCAGTATTACCGCCCTTCTTGCTCCCATATCCCTAGCTATTTCGACGGCTACCGCCACCGCCTCCCTTTCTCCAGATATGGCAGTCTGGCATGCGCAGTTGTAGTTGGCAGGCTCCACCACCCCCCGGTGGGATGCCCTGCGGCAACACTCCTCTATGCTTTCCTTGTCAAGGCCGATGATGGCCGCCATGGTGCCGGTGTTTAACGGAACGGCACTTTGCATGTATCTTCCCCTCTTTTGCGCCAACGCCACCGCGTCCTCAAAATCCATGGAACCCGCCGCAATTAAGGCGGAGTATTCGCCAAGGCTTAAGCCCGCCGCCATGTCTGGCTTTATTCCGTGTTTTTCAAACTGACGCAACATAGCAGTACTTACCGTCAGTATGGCCGGTTGAGTGACCTCTGTCTGCGCCAGCCTTTCCTCCGGTCCTTCAAATATTATCCTTTTTAGCCCGAAGCCCAGCACACGGTCCGCACTGTCAAAAACCTCCTTTGCCTCAGGCAGGTTTTGGTATAAGTCTTTGCCCATACCAATATATTGTGCTCCCTGTCCGGGAAATATGAATGCGACTGCGCTCATAACTACCTCCCTAAAATCTTTGCTGTATTTTTTAGTACATCTCCTGCCTCATCAAACATTCCCTTAATTATTTCATCAACGGTTTTAATATCACTAATAAGTCCTGCAATCTGTCCGGCCATGACCGACCCGGCCAATGTATTCCCATCAACCACCGCATCCTTCAGTTTCCCGGCTCCGAGTCTTTCCAGTTCCCCCGCCGGCGCCCCGGACCTTTCCAGCCTTTCAAATTCCCTGGTCAGTTTATTCCTAAGGGACCTGACCGGATGGCCGGTGCTCCTGCCCGAAACAATCGCATCCCTATCCCCAGCATTTATAAGCGCTTCCTTGTAGTTTTGGTGGACGGTACATTCCTGCGAACAGACAAACCGGGTACCCATCTGAACACCCTCAGCACCCAGTGCCAGGGCCGCCACCAGCCCACGCCCGTCGGCTACACCCCCGGCGGCTATTACAGGAATGTCCACCGCATCCACAACCTGCGGTACAAGGCACATGGTGGTCAGTTCCCCCACGTGTCCCCCGGCTTCGGTACCCTCGGCTATAAGAGCATCGGCTCCCACCGATTGCATTCGCTTCGCCAGGGCTATGCTGGGTACAACCGGGATAACCTTGGCCCCCACACCCTTCAAATCGCCTATATATTTACCGGGGTTCCCGGCACCGGTGGTTACCACCCTTACCCTGTGCCTTATTATTACCTCCATTACCTGGTCCACAAAGGGTGACAGCATCATCACGTTTACGCCAAAGGGCCTGTCGGTCAGTTCCTTGGCCTTTACAATTTCCCTTTCCACCACTTCCCCGGGAGCGTTGCCCGAGCCTATTATACCAAGGCCGCCCGCGTTGGATACCGCCGCCGCCAGCCCTGCGGTGGCCACCCAAGCCATACCCCCCTGAAGAATTGGATACCTTATATCCAATATTTCGCATATCCTAGTATGTATCATTTCCACCACTCCCATTCCGAATTAACACTACCTGCTCCATTTTATTACACAGGAGCCCCAAGTCAGCCCCGCTCCGAAGCCCACCAGCACCACGTTGTCACCTTTTTTAATAAGCCCCTGCTCCAGCGCTTCGTCCAGAGCCACCGGTATGGAAGCCGAGGACATGTTGCCGTATTTGTTTAGGTTCATGAATATCTTTTCACTGCCTATTTTAAGCCTTTTGGCGGCGGATTCCACTATCCTTTTGTTTGCCTGGTGGGGCACAATAAAGTCGATGTCCCCGGTAGTTAGCCCCGCCTTTTCCATTACCTTAAGCGTAGCCGTCGGCATGATACCCACCGCAAATTTATAAACCTCGCCGCCGTTCATATGTATGAAATGCTTGCCGGATTTTACCGTTTCAAGGGTGGCCGGCATCCTGGAACCCCCGGCGGGCAGCGTGAGGAATTTTCCCTTCCACCCTTCGGCACCCAACAGCGATGCCAGAATTCCCCAACCGCTTTCCACCTCCCGGAGTATGGCAGCACCGGCGCCGTCTCCGAACAACACGCACGTGTTCCTGTCCTCCCAGTTGCATACTTTGGTGAGGGTCTCCGCCCCTATCACCAGTACCGTTTTTGCATCCCCGGTGGAAATGAACTTTTCCCCGATAGAAAGCCCATATATAAAGCCGGTACACGCTGCCTCTATGTCAAAGGCAAAGGCTTCTTTCACCCCGAGATTGGACTGTACTATGCAGGCGGTGGACGGAAAGGCCATATCCGGCGTTGCCGTTGCGACAATTATTGCGTCAATGTCGTCGGCGGTAACCCCAGCATCCTCCATCGCCTTCAAAGCTGCCGCAGTGGCCAGGTCAGAAGTTGCGGTATCCGCATCGCTTATTCTGCGCTCTGAGATACCGGTACGGGTTCTTATCCACTCATCACTTGTATCCACTATGCTTTCCAGGTCGTAATTGGTTAGTATCCTTTCGGGCAGGTGGCTACCCATTCCTGTTATGCCAACCGATTTGACAGTTCTACCCATCCTTTTCCTCCAATTGAATGTTTTCGGTTATGCTCTGCTCCACATTATTATCAATAAAGCTTACAGCCTGCATTATCGCGTTCTCTATTGCCAAAGCATCGGAACTGCCATGGGCTTTAATGCAGCCCCCCTTTATCCCTAATAGGGGCGCTCCGCCGTACTGTTTATAGTCCAGCCTGTCCCTAATCCTTCTAAGACCAGGCCTCAACACAGAAGCCGCAATCTTTGCTGCGGTGTTTGAGGTAAATTCCCTCTTTAGCTGTGCAAACAGCGACATCGCCAGGCCTTCGGTTAGCTTTAATATCACGTTTCCTACAAAACCGTCGCAAACCAGCACATCGGCGACTCCCTCCGGTATACCCCTAGCCTCAATATTGCCTATAAAATTCAGAGCGGATTTTTCAAGCAGCCGGTAGGCTTCCTTGGTAAGGGCGTTACCCTTTCCCTCCTCGGTTCCTATGTTTACCAGGGCAACCCGTGGGTTTTCCACACCCATAACGCCTTTCATATAGGCGGAACCCATCATGCCGAACTGCAGAAGGTTTACCGGCTTGCACTCGGCGTTGGCCCCCGCGTCTATAAGCATGGCCCCTCCGTTTACCGTAGGCAGTATCGGAGCCAGTGCCGGACGGTCTATCCCCTTAATCCTGCCTATCCTAAGCAGAGCGCCTGCCAGTAGGGCCCCGGTGTTACCAGCCGATATGAAAGCGTCGGCCTGCCCGCTTTTTACCTGTTGCATACCCACCACCATTGAGGAGGCCTTTTTCTTTTTTATCGCCTCTACCGGCGCCTCGTCACCGCCTATAACCTCGGTGGCGTTTTGTATGGTTATCCTTTCGGAATGGTACCCCTGCAGGATATCCCTTATAATTTCCTCTTTACCAACAATAATGAGCTCCAGCCTTTGCTCTCTATCCAAAGCTCCCGCGCAGCCCTTAACAACCTCCAACGGCGCGTTGTCGCCTCCCATCGCATCAACGGCAATCCTCATAGTTTTATCTCCCCCCCCTCACTCGTCCAGAGCTACAAGGATAAACTTACCCCTGAATACTTCCTGCATCTTCAGTTTTATCCTTACCCAAACGAAGAATTTATTTCCCCTTTGCTTTTTTATTTCTGCCTGGGCAACCAGTTTTTGTCCCGACCTGACCGGCTGCTTGTATTTTATGTTGGCTACCCCAATGAGGGCAACGTCGGCGTCAATTACCGCTATCGCAAGGGACTCCGCCTGGGCGTATATAAATTGGCCCCGCACTATGTTCGTCTTTTCAAAGGCCATTGCATCGTTGGTTTCCAGCACCGACATCCCCTTCTTGCCCAGGTCAATATCCAGCAGTTCCCCTACAATCTCCTTGCCGGATATGGACCTTACCTTCGCGTATGTACCCTCAGCCACGCTCTTAATTCTTTCCCGGAGTTCCGGTATTCCCAGTTCCAGCCTGTCAAGCCTTATTGTCTGTATGCTAACCCCGAAATACTCGCTAAGCTCCTCATCGGTCAAAAAAGGGTCTCTTACAATCTTCTCGGACAGGCTCCTTTGTCTTTCCTTCTTTTCTTTGCCCTTTCCCGCCATAAAATCACCTCTCCTACCCCGTGCGACCGGTATCCCACCGGTTTCAGCCGGAAATATATTGTATTGTGACTTGGATTTAGTACCTGATACTAGCATTAAGTATACATTATGCCTGATTACAAATCAACAATAAAAATAAAACCCTACCCCCATAGGTTAGGATTTTATTTGTTATAATATTCCGGATTCCTTTATCCATGCACCGATTGGGCCTATCAGCCAACCTCCAAATGTTTTTTAATAATTCCTATGCATTCCTCGCCATCCAGCGACAGCCTTGTTCCTTTGGGTCCTTTTTTGATGACTACAAGGCCATAGCGGGCCAGTATTCCCAGCCGGTTCCTCATCATCTGCTCGGTCATTTCTCCTTTGCTGCACATCTGCACCAGGCCTTTACGGGACATATGGGTCCTGCCCTCATCCTTTGCTGCTTTTAGCGCGTTCAGTATAACCAGGGCCTCCTCCAACGGCATTTCCTCCTCTATGGCCTTAAGCATATTCTCCTTTTGCAGCGGTCCATCCCCCGGACCGAAGGGCAGGTCTTTTAGTCTAACCGGGCCATCCCCCACTATATGATACAGGTACTCTATAACGTTTTCCAGTTCCCGGATGTTACCGGGCCAGTCATATTCCATGATTTTTTCCATTGTCTCATCGCTTATTATCATCTCGTTACCCCGGGGGAACTTTTCCAGCATTTTCTTCATAAGCAGCGGTATGTCCTCTTTCCGCTCCCTTAAGGGAGGTATCCTTATTGGAAGAACTTTAAGCCGGTAAAACAAATCTTCCCTGAATTTCCCCGAGCTAACCAGGTCATCCAAATTTTTATTTGTGGCGGCTATAATCCTTACGTCTATCGGGATAATCTTTGTACCCCCTATTCGAAGAACTTCCTTTTCCTGGAGCACCCTGAGTAGCCGCGCCTGTATCCTCAAGGAGGCATCCCCAATTTCGTCAAGGAATATTGTTCCCTTGTGTGCCTGCTCGAAAAGCCCGGCATGCCCTCCCTTTCTCGCCCCAGTAAAAGCCCCCTCTTCGTAGCCAAACAGTTCGCTCTCAAGGAGATTTTCGGGCAGCGCTGCGAAGTTCACCGCCACAAAAGGCCCGTGTTGCTTGCTGGAGGCGTTGTGTATGGCATGGGCAAACAGTTCCTTGCCTATACCGCTTTCCCCTATTAAAAGAAGAGTCGAATTGCTCTTTGCAAGCTTCCTTGCAATCTCCTTTGTCTCAATTATCTGTCGGCTTTTTCCCACTATATTGGAAAAGTTGTACTTTGCGGTGTGGCCCCTCTTCATGAGGTTGGTCCTTACAATGTTCTCCATCTCTATAATTTCAGACAGGTCCTTTAAGGTGATTATCACCCCATTATTGACATCATTTTTTATTATGGGCATCATTGTAAGCAGTATTTTTTTGCCCATTATTTCGTGGACCTTACGGTACAGGCCGAAATTCTTTCCCAGAAGGGACTTTGCGTCAAAGTCCAGTATATCGTCCAGGTTAACCTTCCCGGCACTTTCCTTTCCAACTGGATTGAAGAGTTTGTTTGCATTCTCGTTGCTGAACATTATCCTGCCGCTGCTGTCAATGCCGACGATACCGTCGTTTATTACGTTGAGTATGGTGTTTAGCTGTTTCATGATATTATCGTTGGTTTCCAGGGCCCTCACAACCTTTTTGCTGGAATAGACAAAGTCCTGCAGAAACCTGGCGGACAAAAGGTTGGTTCTTTCATCCATAATATTAAGCTTCATCATTATCTCAGTAATGGTGGTAAGGTCAATTTTGCTGTAGCCAAGGTCAATAACCTCCCGGACGTAATCGGGTACCATATGAGTCTCCCCGGTGGTTATCGCGTAGTCAGCGTGCAACGAGAACCTCTGGCCGGGATAATAGGGGTACATCCTTATATGGTTTATGCCCAGCCCTTCCAATAAGGAAATGGAATTTTCCGCCAGGTACTTGTTTACGTCCACAAACAATACGTCCTCTCCCTGGGGAATCCGCAGCACATCCTCCAGCATAGAATGGTTAAGGGACCTCCTCGCCACCAGCACCTCCGCACCGGGGGCTATGTACTTGAGGGCAGTCTCCTTAAGATACTCATGGCTTATAAGTACCAGCATATCATTAATTTTCTCGTTTATTCCCTCCAGTATGGAATATCCCCTTATGGGTATCTCCGGCCCCAAAAGGTTTGTGAGCTGGTTTATTACGCTCTCTTTGTGTTTCTCCGACCGGGTAATTATGGACAAACCTTTAGCTATTGTATTAGACATCATCACACCCCCTTGTATTTTATAACCGGTTTTCTACATTGTACCATGAATTTTTTGGTTCTAAAAGGTTTTTAACAATGAACCATTAGTCACCTTATAGCTGCTTCGTATCAAACTGCCCAATCGGTCCGCAGGCATAAAACGCTCCGTTAGGGCTTGTCGGTATACCCGAACCCTTTTTATGCTTCCACGGCAAGGCCAACGGCAACATTTTGGGTTATATTTGGTTCGTGTTATAAACCCATTCTTAACCATTATGCTCCAATAGCTTTCTGCTTTTCGCTATTTTGCATTGATTTTGGAGCATGTCCGCCGAATAACCTTTTTTTTGATATTGGCACAAATATTGCTTAATTATACCTTAGCTGATCAGCAAAATATTATAGCATAACTTACAGGGAGGTGGACTATAAATATATCGGACACGCATATATGCAAAAATTTAGAATTCTTTTTGTTAGGAGGTAAAAGAATGAGCGCTACCAATAAGAGGTCCAGACAAATATCCCTTGAGAGGGCGGAAGTCTTAAAAAGTCGCATAGACCCCTACCTCGATGCAAAGATGAATATTCCAACCGGTTTGGAGCAAAAAGAAGCCGTTAAAGCCAGGCAGGCAAATATAAAAAAGGCCCTGGGTGCTACCGACGCCGACTGGAACAATTGGCACTGGCAAATAGATAACAGGATAACAGATGCTGACACCCTTGCAAAATTTATCAAACTAACTCCGAAACAAAAGAAGGATATAGACGCTGTGGCGTCGAAATTCAGATGGGCGATATCTCCTTATTTTCTGTCTCTTATAGAGCCGGAGGAGGATCATTACAAGGACCCGATATATTTACAGTCCATTCCCACAGGCCTTGAGCTGAAGGAGGGTATCGGCGAGCCCGACCCGATGGCGGAGGAGTTTACAAACCCTGCCCCCTGTATTACCAGACGGTACCCCGACAGGCTGATAATAAACGTAACCAACCAGTGCGGGATGTACTGCCGTCACTGTCAGAGAAGAAGAAATATAGGGGAAGTGGACGCACCTCAGCCTAAGGAAAACATGCAGCAGGCAGTTGACTACATTAGAAACACCCCGGAAATAAGGGATGTTCTTGTTACCGGCGGTGATCCATTCACATTATCCGATGAGATGCTAGACTGGCTCCTCGGAGAACTTGACAGTATACCACATCTTGAATTTAAACGTATAGGCACACGAATGCCGGTCACACTGCCCCAGAGAGTAACACCGGAGCTGTGTGAAATGCTCAAAAAACATCATCCTTTGTTTATCAACCTACAATTCAACAGCCCGATGGAAGTTTCGGAAGACTCCAAAATAGCCTGCGAAATGCTGGCTGATGCCGGAATACCTTTAGGTAACCAGGCGGTACTGCTAAGGGGTGTGAACGATCATCCCTTTGTAATGAAAAAACTCTGCCAGGAACTTCTAAGGATTAGGGTAAGACCCTATTATATATTCCATGCCAAGGGCGTGGTGGGAACCCTACATTTCCGAACCAGCGTGGATATAGGCATAGAAATCATGGAACACCTTAGGGGCTACACATCTGGCCTGGCAATTCCGACATTTATCGTCAACGCTCCCCAGGGAAGGGGCAAAACTCCCATGCTTCCGGAGTACGTTATCTCCCATGGCAGGGACACCATAACCATAAGGACCTGGGAAGGACAAATAATTGAATATCCGAACAAGGACGCCGAAGTAGAATACGAATAAGACACCGACTGCCAAAACTCAAAGATATGCTCGAAAGTACACTTTTTTTACCTAAACTATTTTTGGTATGAACAACTGCCAAAAATATTAAATTAAAGGGGGTATATCCATGAGAAAAAAGCTAGCTTTATTATTGGTTCTCCTGTTCGTATTTAGCACCATGCTGGTAGCGTGCAGTACATCGGGAGATACCGGACAACCGGATGAAGATGCGGAAGAAGCGCCGGCACCGGCCCAGAAAATGCAGATTAATATAATCACCGGTTCCACCGGCGGTACCTATTTTGCCCTTGGGGGAGCCATGGCCAACACCTGGAACGAATACCTGGACAATATACAGGTAACCAGCCAGCCCGGCGGAGCATCGGTGGAGAGCATTAACCGCGTCCATGCCGGCGAGGTGGAACTTGGAATGGCCATGAACAACATAGCCGACGACGCCTGGAACGGCAGAGGATCCTTTCCGAGCGAGCAGCGTAACTTCAGGGCCATAGGCGTTATATACCCGGAAGTTTACCAGGGTGTGGCATTAAAAAGTAGCGGCATAAAAACCATCGATGACCTAAAGGGTAAAAGGGTAGCGGTGGGCCCGGTTGGAAGCGGTACCGTTGTTATGACCGAGACGGTATTTACCGAAGCAGGCATGACCTTTGACGACGTAAAGGCTGCCTATGACGGTTTTGGCGATGCCGCCAGCAAGATGAAGGACGGCCATCTGGATGCGGCCTTTAACGTACTGGCAGTACCCGCCGCTGCTATTCAGGATATAATGACCGCCCGTGACATAGAAGTGATTGAAATAGGCGATGACCTGTACCAGAAGATAAAAGCCAAGTCTCCCTTCTTCAGCCAGTATGTAATACCGGCCGGGACTTACGGTAATGAGGAAGATAAACTTACAGTCAACTGTGTGGCAGCGCTGTATGTAGCTCCCGATATGCCGGAGGATGCGGTATACGATATAACAAAGGTGTGGTTTGAGCAGACCGCCCATACCGCAGCCGCTCATCAGGCCGCCCAGTGGCTTGTCGACGAACTGGCCGCAGGCAACAAGCACATAATGATAGAGGGTATTACAACACCGCTGCATCCGGGTGCCTATAAGTACTTTACTGAAATAGGCCTTGATATCCCGGATATGATAAAACCCATAGACTAATCTACAGAGAGGGGGAAGGCCGGGGCGGCTTTGCAGCCCCCGGCCTTCATTAATGAGAAAAGTCTTTATCTCACTTTTGTGTTTCGGTATAGTCATTTCCCTTTTGCTGCTCCCCACCCTTGTTCTTGAAGTAAGGGTTGACGGCTCAGAGGAGCTTGTTTTTCAACAGCTAGCAAAAGCAGGAAGCCTATTCGAAGTCCACTGGATACATTCGGTTACATTGCAGCCGGTTATTGAAATCTACCTTTTGGAAGCCCCGGGCAGCATTCCGATAGTAAAGATGACCTTTGACGAATTTGGACCAAACCTGCCGGCACACCCCGAGTTTAACCAGTACTGGGTGATTGAAAACGGTAAATATAACGTGCTGGGCTATGAAAGAGTTTTTGACAGGGTTCCGGTAACCATAGGTGCCGTTATAGCAAACCATAACCTTGTATACAACGGACGTTCCATTCCTTTAAAGGATGTATACCGCCCCGGCGGGTATGTACATATAGGCCTTACAGAAAAAAAACTTTGCCAATTCTTTATTGAGGAGGTAGAAATATGGCAGAAAGGCAGAAAGATGACAGCATTCTTATAGATGATATTAAACTGGACGAGGAAAAGTCCGATGAGATACTTGCCAAGTACGACAGGGAATTCGCCTACCGCAGGCTGGAAGGACCGGTAGCCAAGTTCGTTTTTTTACTTGCGATTGCCTGGTCGTTGGCCCATCTGTATACGGCAGCCTTCGGGGTTTTCCCCTCCACGTTACAAAGAGCTCCCCACGTTGGTGTTGCCCTGGTGCTTATTTTTATTATGTATCCAGCCAAAAGAGGCAGCAAAAGCAATAAGGTCGCATGGTATGATTACATTCTGGCCTTTCTTGGTTTTGCAGTAGCGGCGTATCACGTTATTTATTATAAAGAACTTGTATGGCGGGCGGGTGTATATAACACCCCTGACATGATAGTTTCAGTTATTGCGGTACTATTGATTATAGAAGCTACCAGAAGACTGGCGGGGCCGGTTATGATCTCCTTGGCAACGTTCTTTCTGCTGTACGCATACTTTGGTAATTATTTTCCGTCCTTTATGGCCCATCCGGGTCTTACGATAAAAAGGATAGCTGTTTTCCAGTGGCTGGGCACCGAAGGCATCCTGGGAACGCCCATCCAGGTATCCTCAACCTTTATATTCTTATTTATGCTTTTTGCTTCCTTTTTAAAGAAAAGCGGAGTGGGGGATTGGATGACGGAAATAGCTGTCGGTTTAACTGGCGGAGCCATAGGCGGCCCGGCCAAGGCGGCGGTCATAGCCAGCGCAGCTCAGGGTACCGTGTCCGGCAGCTCTGTTGCCAATACGGTGGGTACCGGGTCGGTAACCATTCCCCTCATGAAAAGTATCGGCTATCGTCCTGCATTTGCCGGTGCCGTTGAAGCGGCCGCCTCCACCGGCGGGCAACTGATGCCTCCAATAATGGGTGCCGCGGCCTTTATAATGTCGGAGTTCTTAAATATCCCCTACGGGACGATCGCACTGGCTGCAGCCATACCCGCCGTTCTTTATTTCACAGGAATATTTATCACCGTCCATCTGGAAGCAAAAAAGGCGGGCCTTTTGGGATTACCCAAAGATAGGCTGCCCAACTGGAAACGACTGCTTAAGCGAAAATGGTTCCTCGCCGCTCCCATATTTGGTATCATTTATCTGTTGGTAAGTGGCTATACACCTATGCTTGCTGCATTTTATGCAATAATACTGTGTATAGCTGCATCAATGGTTTTAAAAGAAACCCGTATGTCAATTAGAGATATCATTTCGGCGCTGGAGGAAGGTGCCAAATCCGCGCTGCCGGTTGTAGCAGCCTGTGCCACCGCAGGCATTATTGTCGGAGTTGTTACCCTTACGGGACTTGGTATGAAAATGTCAGGGGGTTTGGTAAGGTTAGCCGGCGGTAATATATACCTCACAATGTTTTTTACAATGATAGGGTCCCTAATACTGGGTATGGGGGTTCCAACTACTGCAAACTATATAATCCAGGCAACGGTTTCAGCACCGGCATTGATGTTACTGGGTGTAGAACCGTTAGCCGCCCACCTGTTTGTGTTTTATTTCGGGATAGTTGCAGATATTACCCCGCCGGTGGCCCTGGCAGCCTTTGCCGGTTCGGGTATAGCCCAGTCGGATCCGATGAAGACAGGCGTTGAGGCCTTTAAGCTTGGGTTTGCAGCGTATCTGGTACCGTACATTTTTGCACTAAACCCAATATTGGTGCTTATAAACTTAGAGGGTTTATCCACCCCAATGTTTGTGTTTCGTGTACTATTTTCATTAGCTACAGCACTGGTGGGTATGCTTTGTATAGGTGCTTCAACAACGGCGTACTTTGTGACCAACGATAAATGGTACGAGCGAATCCTGCTTTTCGTCGCTGGCGTTACTTTGATACACCCCGCCATTCAAACGGATATATTCGGCGCAGTGGTTCTGGCGGGAACATGGTTCGTACAGAAAGCTCGGGTAAAAAGAAAGGTCACAGCGTAAAAAAAGCAATATCCGGTCTATTCATTAAAAACCCTCACAAAGGCCTGCGGTTGATGGGATATCGCAGGCCTTTACCATTTTTTCGAAATATTTCCGCTTGTTTTGTGGTAAGAAAAATAGTAACGGTCTACCCATTACTATTTTGGATTTCTTTCTATTCAACCTTTAGTACTTCCTTGCCCTTGTAATAGCCGCAGGACCTGCATATCCTGTGGGGCATCATAAGCTCGTGACACTGCGGGCATTCTGCAAGACCGGGCCTTCTAAGTTTCCACTGGGCCAGCCTCTTATTCCTTCTCGACTTGGATATCTTCCTATTCGGTACCGCCATTATTACACCTCCTTGCGTCTGCTACTCCTCAAGCAATTCTTTAAGCCGTTGCATCCTCGGGTCAATCTCCTCGTGCTTGCAGCCGCACTCTCCTTCATTCCTGTCAGCACCGCATACCGGGCAAAGGCCCCTGCATTCCTCGGTGCACAATACCTTTACGGGAAGCTCCAACAGGATGCTCTCTCTGACCGGTATTTCAAGGTCTATCCTGTCTACCTTAGCTGGCAGAACGTCCTCCCCATCCCCGGTCTCGCTGTATTCCTGTTTAAAAGCGGCGCGGAGGGAGTGCCTTACGGTGCGAAGGCACCTTGAGCATTGAAGTATTGCTTCCGTTTGTACCTCTCCAGTAACAATAATCAAATCCCCATCCCGGTCCACGCTACCTTTTATTTGCACAGGGCCGCTAAAGTCCACCCTTTCCCCTCCGTGGTCCATTGCGATTATGTCTTCGGCAAGTTCAAAGGGCATACGGCCACTGCCATCGCTTTTCAGCCTGTTAACGTAAACTATCATTACCAGCACACTCCATAGTCAACAAAGTTTATTATATAAAGCGGCCGTATGTTTGTCAAGATTGCCGCTATCCAATTATTCTGACTGTGTCCCTGGCTATCATGAGCTCTTCGTTGGTGGGGATTACCACCGCCTTGACCTTGCAGCCGGGTTTGCTTATAACAGCCTCTTTTCCCCTTACGTTGTTGGCCTCGGGGTCCAGCTCCAGGCCCAGATATCCCAGCCCGCTACATATCTTTTCCCTCATGGAAATGGAGTTTTCTCCAAGACCTGCCGTGAATACTATAACATCTACGCCATTCATAACCGCCGAGTAGGAGCCTATATACTTCTTGACCTTGTACGCAAATACGTCTATGGCCAGGGCTGCCCTTTTGTTACCCTTTTCGGCCGCCTGTTCCAGGTCCCTAAAGTCGCTGCTTACTCCGGATATCCCCATAACTCCGGAGCGCTTATTCAGTACGTTGTTAACCTCATCTATCGTCATATTTTCCTTTTCCATTAAGAAGGCTGCAATGGCCGGGTCTATACTACCGCAGCGGGTACCCATGGCAAGCCCTTCTAGCGGTGTAAAGCCCATGCTGGTTTCCACCGATTCCCCGCCGTCTACTGCAGCCATGCTTGCACCATTGCCTAAATGGCAGGTGATTATTTTAAGGTCCTTCAGCGGCTTACCCAGTATCTGTGCAGCCCTTTCGGACACGTACTTGTGCGAAGTACCGTGGAACCCGTATTTCCTTACACCGTATTTTTCATAATATTCGTAAGGAATGGGATAAATATATGCATAATCCGGTAACGTATGGTGAAAAGCCGTATCAAAGGTACCCGCCATGGATGTCCCCGGCATAAGCTGTCGGCACGCCTCTATCCCCATAATATTAGGCGGGTTGTGGAGCGGTGCCAGGTCCGCACATTCCCTCAGCGTATCCATAACTTCCTCGGTAATCTTCACCGAACCGGAGAATTTTTCGCCGCCGTGTACCACCCTGTGGCCTACTGCCGAAATCTCGCTGGTATCCTTAATTACCCCATCCTTTTCATCTATTAAGACATCGGTTATAACTTTAAGCGCAGCTTTATGGTCAGGCATCGCCTTTTCTATTACCACTTCGTCTTTCCCGGTGGCCTGATGCTTAAGCCTGGACCCTTCAATACCTATCCGCTCAACCAGCCCTCGGGCCATTACACTTTCATCTTCCATGTTGAGCAGTTGATACTTTACAGAAGAACTGCCGCAGTTTACTACCAAGACTTTCATTTTTTCTCCTCCCCTGTTAGTTCAATGATTAACCTATATAAATTTCTTCATAACTCATAAATATCCTGCCAAAAAGTCCAAAATAATATGTATAATTAAATTAGTGGCTAGTGGATAGTGGTTAGTGGCCAGTTAGGAATAGTGATACACCACGTTGGGATGTGAGAGGTGGAAGGTTTGATGTGGGATTTCAGCATTACTTCGAAGGATTGCCCTAGCTCACACTTCCCTCTTCACACCTCACACTTCCCACTTCTCACTTCCCACTTCTCACTTCCCA
>JAAYJF010000153.1 GCA_012523075.1 Clostridiales bacterium
TATATTAAGAGCGTGGCCGAAACTGCGGTAATCATAGTCATCCTTGCAGTGCCCTTTATGGTGGCACCGATTACCTTGGCCGCTATTTTTTTTGTTTTGTTCCTACGCGACCTTTTTGACCTCATAATAACGCTCCCCCTCTTTCCAATCACTACAATGATTCAGAATATACCAAAGCTACAATACTTCGCTGCTTTTGCTTTTCTTGCTGCCATTGTCCGCCTTTTCCCCGGCCATTTCCCAGGACCTTAGCCGGACCATTTCCTTCCTGCACATATAAAGTCCTTCCTCTATAAGGTGCTGCATTTCCATGTAACTTCTGAAGGGAACCGTCTTCCCCTCTTCTATCCAGCGGATAAACCCCTGGATACTAAAGTTCTCCGCATATACCACCTTCACCAGGAAAGTTGGGATAGCACTACATTGTGTCCGGTTACCCTCCTCCATAACGGGTATGTTTTGCATAATAATCCCTCCATTGTCCTCTTTGTATCCCACTGTCCTAATTCTAACAAAGGCCCGTTTCACACCGATTTCTTCCCGATTACACCCGCCGCACAACACAGTTACATTTTAATTACAAAAACCCCCGGAGGGATATTCGTATAATCTTCGAATTCCCCCCGGGGATTTTTTGATAAAGTGTTTTTTGACCGGTATTTAGTTTTACCCTTTAGGCAAAGAAGGGCTTCCTGTCATAGGTAATTGGCATGAAGGAAATATCCGCTTCAAAGCCCTCATGGCCCACCCTTTGGTTAAACCTTTTCTTGATTCGCTTTCCGATGAGCGAAAGGGCTTCCCGCTGTACATCCGTTAAAAGGATAATCATCTGGTGCGAATTCCACTGCGTGTACACGTCCCCTTTTCGCAGCGAATCCTTAAGCACCGACTTCAGTTCCTCGGCGGCCATTTTGACCATGTCCTTGCCGCCTGCAACGCTGCCCTCGGTTATTGTCACAAGACCGAGGTATTCCTTGCTTTTAGACCTTATGCTCCTTCGCTCTTCCAAGTTGTATATGGTCTTGAAATATTCAAGGTCACAGTAAAGGGCACCTTCCATATCGTCGTCACGGGAAAAGCTTTGACTTAAGGCGGAGATGTCGGCCTTATGTAAGTTTTTGTCTCCGGCTGCAATTCTGCTGTATATTCCTTTTAGTACCGGGGAAGGCCTTACCGACATCTCCCGGTACATCCTTCCGGTAATATAGTTGTAATGGCTTAGGGCAACCTTGTATTCCTTCAGTTCAAGGAGTGCCTCCAGAAAGAATACGTGCAGTGCCTCTTCAAAGGGCTCGTAACACACCGCCCTCTCGAAATGGTCAACAATCTCCCGGTTGCGGCCCTTTGCCTTAAGCAACTCAAATAACCTTATAAGGGATTGTATATAAAGCCGGTGGTAGCGGTTCCTTACGGTGAACACCCACTCGCTGTCCGCGATGTCCGCCAGATATTCGCCCCGGTATAGGGTTATTGCCCCGGTGTATTTATCTATGGCTTCCTCAGGGCTTTTATGCCTTAATGCATCGGCGGCCTTTATGTTTTTTTCAAACTGTTCCACGTCCAAATGGCAGTTTCTCCCAATATCCAAAACGTAAAACCCGTTTTGAAAGACAATATCCAGATAGCCCTTGTCCTTACCCTCGCCCTCGCCATTTTTACCTTTAAGCCCCATGCAATCCAGCGTTTTTCTGAGCCTAAATACCTGGGTTCTTAAGGCACTCATCGGGTCTGCAATATCCGAATCGCTCCACAGGTTATCGGCTATGTACTCGGGTAGAAGTTTTTTATCCCGATGAGTAATGAGAAACTTTAGCAGTTCCAGCTTTTTATAGGACCTGTTATTGTTCTCCAAAAGGGATTTACCGGCCTTTTTTATATCAAAATCCCCAAGAGTCAGAACCTCAACACCCATTTGAATACCCCCGCTTGCTAAATGTATAACTGGCTTTTTTTTATATTACTAAATGTTGACACGAATTTCAATACATAAATAAATGAGCAAATTTCATATTTGAAACACCTTGAAAATACTAAGTTTATAAGAATTCGAAAAGGGAATTCACCCCAAATGTCGAATATATAAGTGCAAGCCCAAATACCAACAAGAGAGGTGAATTTCCCA
>JAAYJF010000142.1 GCA_012523075.1 Clostridiales bacterium
CCCTTTTCCCATTCGGGGGAAGAAGTGCTCAACGACCTTATGCCCGGCGGCTTCCGTCGCAATGGAAACAGCGTCAGGGTGCTGACGGTAATAGAGGAGGGGAGCAGCGGACGGGGGCTTAATCTCACCTGGGAGGTTCTGGACGGGGTTCTTTACCACAGTGGCTTTGGCAAAAAGGGGAAGGTGGCGGAAACGCTGGAGGGACAAGTGATAAAGCTGAGCGACAAAATCGCCTACGTCCAGCATGACATTGATGACAGTATAAGGGCGGGCATACTAAAACCCTCCGACCTGCCCCGGGAATGCATAGAGGTTTTGGGGGATACCCATTCCAAACGAATTTCAACCCTTGTTAAAGACGCGGTAGAATACAGCACCACGCTGATTGAAAGGGGAGAAAACCGGATAAGTTTAAGCCCGCCGGTCCATGATGCCCTTACGGTTCTTAGGGGCTTTATGTTCCAAAACGTGTACTTTGGCCCTGCCTGTAAGCTGGAAAGGGAGGGCATAAGCTACGTTATACAGTTCCTTTTCGAGTACTATATGAAAAATCCGGACAAAATGCCCGGATTCTATCAAAGGATAACCGAGGAAGAGGGCCTGGAGAGGGGCGTCTGCGATTACATATCGGGAATGACCGACAATTACTGTATAGACACCTTCAAAAGCATTACCATCCCCAGGTCCTTCAACCTATAACCCCGTTATTATTCTTCTTCGTTTAGAGCACCGCACCTTATAAGGGCAGCCTTTACTATTTCCTTTTCTTTAGTCCCCAGCGGCTTAAGCGGACGCCTTGGCATGCCGCCCTGGTAGCCCAGCATATCCATGGCGGCTTTAAGTGCCGGTATTCCGTATTTGAAGGTTACCAGGCCGTTGGGCTCCAAAAGTCTTTGCTGCAATGCCTTTGCCTCTTCCAGCTTTCCCTGGTTAAAAAGGTCTACTACTTGACAGCACATATCCGGCAGTATGTTTGCGGTAGCGGCGGTGGCGCCCACTGCTCCTACCGCCAGGGCGGGCAGAAGGTAACCGGCGTTTCCGGCAAAGACCGAGAAACCGTCGGCGGTATCGCGTACCAGTTCAGCCAGTTGCACGATGTTTCCCGCGGTATCTTTTATTCCCACTATGTTGGGATGCTGCGATAGTCGTGCAACAAGTCCCACCGAAAGGTTGATTCCTGTGTTTTTGGGCATGTTGTATATGAGCAGCGGGACCGGCGAGTTGTCGGCGGTCTCTATGTAATGTTCGTACAACACTTCCTCGCTCATGGAACCCTTATAATAGTGGGGAGGTAGTACCAGCACCGCATGAACACCGGCTTCCGCCGCCTCGGTGCACAGTGCGATGGTGTCCCTGGTGGTCTCGCATCCGGTTCCGGCAATTACTTTTTTATCCGGGTTGAAATTGTTTACCACAAATCTGATAAGTTCCGCCTTTTCTTCGGGGTCTATGTACGGGAATTCGCCGTTGGTACCCAGCACCACTACCCCGTCCAGACCGGTCTGTCCCCACTTGTTCAGATTGTGAGCCATCTTCGGATAATCTATCTCCTCCATCTCGTTGAAGGGCGTTACTATGGGTGTGAAGATTCCTTTAAGCATTTCCATTCCTCCCTGTACCATTATAGATTAGTCTACTTTTTTAAAGGGTCATGTTTGCAAAAATATTATATCATATTTCCTGGCCTTTGTACCGGATAATGCAAATGTTCCGTCAGAAGGCGAACATATTTTTGCGAATAATAGTGCGCTGTATGAAGGAATTCATGCATCTTTGTAGAAATAATCAATAAAGAGTTTTGCAAGAGACGGATGTTGCCCGCCCGGCAGGGCTGTCTAAAGGTATATAATGAGGTTTAATTGACTAAAATACTTAAGGGCAATGATGGAAAAAAATATTAAATATTTATGAAGGAATAACGCATATTGTGTCGAATAAACTAAAAACTGTGGGGTCGGGGCAAAATAAGTGCCCGATGCCACGAAAAGGTGAGTAAAATGAAATATCGTTTTCCCGAGGAATTTGTCAACAGAGTCCGCGAGGCCAACGATTTGGCGGAGATTGCATCTGAGTACATGACCCTCAAAAAAAGCGGTGACAGGTACCTGGGATTATGTCCCTTTCATAGGGAGGATACGCCATCTTTTAACATTTCGGCCGATAAGCAGCTTTACCACTGTTTCGGTTGCGGTGCCGGCGGAAATGTAATTACTTTTATAATGAATATTGAAAACTTAAGCTTTGTGGATGCGGTAAAAATGCTCGCCGACCGGTGCAGGATGCCCATCCCCGAGCAGGGGCTGCAAAAAGGTGTAAGCGAAAGGTATAAAACGATGGGCGAAGTCCTGAAGGCCAACGTTGCAGCGGCAAGGTATTACGCCGCCGCCCTAAAGACAAATAAAAAGGCGATGCAGTACCTGACCGGCAGGGGTATTTCGGAAAAAATCATCCGCCAGTTCGGCTTGGGCTATGCCCCCGCCGACGGGAACAGCCTGACAAGACATTTGGCGGGTTCGGGTTTCGGGCTAAAAATATTGGAAAAGGCCGGCCTTGTAAGCCCCGGTAAGAGCGGCGGCACCTACGAAAGGTTCCGGGACAGGGTGATGTTTCCTATAATAGACGTTCGTGGCAGGGTGATAGGTTTTGGCGGCAGAATGCTGGGGGACGGCAAGGGCGCAAAATACTTAAACTCCCCCGAAACACCGTTGTTTCACAAGGGAAGTACTTTGTACGGACTGAACTGGGCCAAGAAGCATATAGTTAATGGAGAGCTTATAGTAGTAGAAGGGTATATGGACGTAATTTCGTTGCATCAGCATGGCATTAAAAACGCCGTTGCATCCCTGGGGACCGCCTTTACGCAGCGGCAGGGGGAGACATTGAAAAGATACTGCACCAATGTAATAGTGGCCTACGATAGCGATGCCGCCGGCCGGGCGGCCGCACTAAGGGGCATGGATATACTACAGGGTATGGGCTGCAGCGTAAGAATACTGCAACTGCCGGAGGGAAAGGACCCGGACGATTATGTGAGGCACCATGGCAAGGAGGGGTTCGAAGAACTCGTTTCGAGGGCAATGCCCCTTGTGGACTACAAGATCGCCCTGCTGGAAAAAAGGTACGACTTAAACGAGCGAGGCGGCAGGATGGAGTACCTCAAAGAAGCGGCCGGTATACTGGCAAAGCTGGAAAGCGAGCTGGAAAGGGCCGAGTATATAAAGATGGTAGCCCATAAGGCCGAAGTTTATGAGGCCACACTTAGGGAAGAGGTGCTCCGCCTGGCAAAAAAGGAGGGCAGGCGGGGCAGGAATATATCTGGTAAAAATAGACATAATAATAAAAACAGGGAGTTTGGTTATTCAGTTAAGACAGCAAACGTGGAAGCGGAAAAAACCCTATTGGTATTAATGCTAAAGGATAAAAAGCTTCGCCGGCGATTGGCCAAAAGCCTAAAAAGCGAGGACTTTACCGACCGGCTGCACAGTGAATTGTTTGAAATACTGGGCAGGGAAGGCGGGGCCGGCGAAGTAAAGGATGCGGATTTGGTAAATGCCTTTGACGGGCAGCAGGACATAGACAGGGTTGTGACCATTTTACAGCAAGGTTTGCCGGTATCGGAGGAGGGTATAGATAAGGTTATAAGCGATTGTATTCATACAATTACTATTTATAAGATAAGAAAGAGGAGCAATTTCCTGAAGGGAGAGATTGAACGGTTGGCACTAAGGGGTATGGAAAGGACCGGGGATGAAGAGGAGCAGTACAGGGGGTATTGTGAAGAGTTTATGGATATTCAGAGAAAGCTCAAGGGCAGGTAGGCCCGTATGGAAGGGAGGGGATGCCAATGAAGACCGAGAATGCATCCAAGGAAAATTTGAGCAAAAAGTCCGAATATGACGGGGATAGATTGGACGAGGTAAAAGACCTTATAGAAAAGGGTAAAACTAAGGGTGTGCTTACCTATAAGGAGATAATGGATACGCTGGAGGAAATAGAGCTGGACCCGGAACAGATTGAAAAAATCTATGATACCTTCGATGAGATGGGCATAGATGTTATGGGAGAAGACGAAATAGTAAAGGATATAATAGAGGACGAGGCGGAGCTTGAGACAGAGGAATTCACCGTTCCCGAGGGCGTAAATATAGACGACCCTGTAAGGATGTATCTCAAGGAGATTGGAAAGATTCCCCTACTTACTGCCGATGATGAGATCGAGCTGGCCCAGGCCATTGAGGCGGGTGACGAGGAAGCAAAGCGCAAGTTGGCGGAAGCTAACCTAAGGCTTGTGGTAAGCATTGCCAAAAGATACGTAGGCAGAGGCATGCTGTTCCTGGATTTGATACAGGAGGGTAACCTTGGCCTTATAAAAGCTGTGGAGAAATTCGACCACCGAAAGGGTTTTAAATTCAGCACCTACGCCACATGGTGGATAAGGCAGGCCATAACCCGGGCTATAGCCGACCAGGCCAGAACCATTAGGATACCGGTCCACATGGTGGAGACCATAAACAAGCTTATAAGAGTATCCCGACAGCTTCTTCAAGAGCTGGGCAGGGAACCGTTGCCGGAGGAGATTGCTGTAGAGATGGGTCTTTCGGAGGACAAGGTCCGGGAGATTTTAAAGATTGCGCAGGAGCCTGTATCCTTAGAGACGCCCATAGGCGAAGAGGAAGACAGTCATCTTGGCGATTTCATTCCTGATGACGATGCGCCGGCACCAGCGGAGGCTGCAGCCTTCACAATGCTAAGAGAGCAGTTGGTGAGCGTGCTGGATACCTTAACCCCCCGTGAGGAGAAGGTTTTAAGGTTACGGTTCGGCCTTGACGACGGCAGGGTGAGGACTCTTGAAGAAGTGGGTAAGGAGTTTAACGTAACCCGGGAAAGAATAAGGCAGATTGAGGCAAAAGCCCTTAGGAAACTTAGGCATCCGAGCAGGAGCAAGAAACTGAAGGATTATCTTGAATAATTTAGCAGCTCTTAACGGTTGACAATATGCTACCGACGTGTATAATATATATTGTTAACCATATTCCTCAGTAGCTCAACGGTGGAGCACTCGGCTGTTAACCGAGGGGTTGCTGGTTCGAATCCAGCCTGAGGAGCCATATTTGGGCCTTTAGCTCAGTTGGCAGAGCAACCGGCTCATAACCGGTCGGTCCGGGGTTCGAATCCCTGAAGGCCCACCATCAAAAAGCACTCAAAGGGTGCTTTTTTTAAATCTCCCGGTAATTATGCCGGTCAAAGCCCCATACTGAAGTTGCCAATTGTTCTAATAGAATGTAGAATTAAACTATAAGGAAATAAACAGGAGGAGAAAACGTGATAGATACCGTACTATTCGACCTTGACGGAACGCTATTGCCAATGGATATGGAAGACTTTTTACATTCATATTTTGATGCGGTTGCTAAAAGCTTTCACAGAATCTCCGAGCCATCAACCCTTTTAAGAAACATTATGAAGGCAACGGAATACATGGTCCGTAATACCGAAAAAACCAAAACTAACCAGAGGGCCTTTGAGGAGGAATTCAAAAGGCTTATGGGCTGCGATATAGCCCCACTTATGGACAGGTTTGAGGTGTTCTATACAACCGATTTCAAAAGGATTAGAGATACCGTTAAACCACAGCCCCTCTGCGCCAAAGTGGTGGAGACGGTAAGAGATAAGGGCTACCAGACGGTGCTGGCGACAAATCCTTTGTTCCCCAGGATTGCCATTGAGGAAAGAATAAGGTGGGCGGGAATAGATGTGGACAGCTTTTGCCTCATAACTACCTTTGAGGAGATGCACTACTGCAAACCGCAGATTGAATACTACCGGGAAATTATGGAAATAATCGGTAAAGGGCCGGAAAACTGCCTTATGGTGGGAAACGACGTGGAAGAGGATATGGTTGCTCGCAAGCTGGGAATGAAAACCTTCCTTGTGGATGTGCACTTGATACACAGGACGAAGACACTGCCCCCGGTGGATTATATGGGAGGGTATGAGGACTTGTACAACTTCGTATTGGGCGAACTTCCTGATTTGAGGGAGAGGGCGGTATGAGGCTTACGCCTAGACTTTCGGCTATTGCTGCCATGGTTCCGGGGGGAAGCGTGGTGGCAGACATAGGAACTGACCACGGCTATATACCCGTATTTCTTATAGCGGGTGGAAAGGTGCGACGGGCAGTGGCAAGCGATGTGAAGATTGGCCCCCTTGATAAGGCAAGGGGTGTGATAAGACGGCATGGTCTGGAGGACAGGATTGAAACGCGGCTGGGGAACGGGCTGGAGGTTCTGAAGCCGGGGGAAGTGGATACCATCGTGATTGCCGGTATGGGCGGTATGCTTATAAAGGACTTACTTGAAGCGGGCAGGTCAGCGCTTGAGGGCATAAAGAGGCTGGTGCTGCAGCCCATGAACGCCCAGGAGGTGGTTAGGGAGTGGCTCTCTCGTAACGGCTATGAAATTTGCGACGAGACCCTAGCCCGGGAAAAGGAAAGGGTTTACCAGATAATAGCGGCCATGCCCGGCGAAAGACCCATAGAGGACCCCTTTTATTTTGAAATAGGAAAGGCACTGATAGAGAAAAGGCATCCGCTATTGCCATTCCTTTTAGAAAAGAAGGAGAAGGAGTACAAAAAGATAATTGCCGGCCTTAATAGGGCGGAGCAGGCCGGGACGGCGGAAAGGCTAAGAGAGTATACCCGACGGTTGGCCAGGCTGCGGGGGGTGATGGAGCAGTGCAGCAAGTGGAGTACCTGACGGTAAAAGGTTATGGGGAGAAGGAGATAGTTATACGGAAATCCAGGTTTATCGCCCAGGTGGAAAGGGCCCGGAACGAGGAAGAGGCCAAGGCATTTATTCAGGATATAAAGAAGAAGCATTGGAATGCCACCCACAACTGCACCGCCTACGTGATAGGCGAGGGAAACGGCATACAAAAATCGAGCGACGACGGTGAACCGGGAGGCACGGCTGGGATACCCATGTTAGAGGTGCTGCGCAAGCGGCAGATAAGGGACGCCGTAGTAGTCGTTACCCGGTACTTTGGCGGTATCAAGCTGGGGGCCGGGGGGCTCATAAGGGCCTACGGTAGGGCCGCCGCCGAAGGGCTGGAAGCCGCCGGGGTGGTCAGAAGAGCTCTTATGCGCACCATGACCGCAGGTTTTGACTACACCTGGCTGGGCAAAATTGAGAATGAACTGGCAGGGATGCCCTACACGGCAAAGGAAACCCGTTACACCGATAAGGTGGAGATGGATATACTGGTGCCCGTCGGGGGGGAGGACGGGTTCGCTGGCTGGTTAACGGGCCTTACCAACGGCCAGGTAGAAATTAAGGCGGGGGAGACCGGCTACATGGAAACAAATATTTGACCCATCGGGGGTAGGGAGGGATTAGAATGAGCACAGACGTAGGATATATAATAGGGCTTATGAAAAGGCTGGCACCGGAGAGCATTGCGGAAGGCTGGGACAATCCGGGCCTTCAACTGGGTGCACCATCGGCAAAGGTAAAGAGGATATTGGTGGCGGTAGACCCGGTGGAGGAGGTAGCCCGGGAAGCGGTGGACCGGAAGGTGGATATGCTAATTACCCACCATCCATTTTTCTTCGATGCGGTAAAGACCCTTCGGGAAGACCGGCCGGCGGGTAGGATAGCGGCCCTTTTGATACGAAATGGCATAGCCCTTTATTGTGCCCATACAAACCTGGACAACGCCCGGGGTGGTATTAACGATTACCTTGCAGAGCTTTTGGGCATTGAGGGAATAAAAACCCTGGAACCCTTGAAGGGGCTTGGCTATGAAAAGATCGTAGTATTTGTGCCTGCGGGTTACGAGGACAGGGTTGCATCAAGCATGGCGGAGGCGGGCGCAGGATGGATAGGCAATTACAGCCATTGCACCTTCCGGTCAAGGGGAACCGGTACCTTCATGCCGCGGGAAAACACAGACCCTTTTATTGGGGAGAAGGGTAAACTGGAGCAGGTGGATGAGTACAGGCTGGAGACAATAGTCCCCGCCGAGGACACCGGACAGGTTATTGCGGCCATGCTGGACGCCCACCCCTATGAGGAGGTCGCTTATGATGTGTACCCTCTTAAAAACGGGAGATGGGACATGGGCCCGGGGCGGACAGGAACGCTGACCGAGGCGGTACCCTTTGGAGAGTTTGTAAAGACAGTAAAAGACGCCCTTGACCTGGAGCAGGTGAGGTGTACTGGCTCTCCGGACCGAAGGGTCGAAAGAGTGGCCCTTTGCGGCGGCAGTGGTGGGAGCCTAATAGACGCGGCAGCGGCAGCGGGGGCTGATGTATTCATAACCGGTGATGTGAAGCACCATGACGCCCACAGGGCCCGGGAGCTGGGGATGGCATTGATTGATGCGGGGCACTACGGTACGGAAAAATGTGCGCCGGACATTATTAAGGAGTATATTGAAAGACAAACCAAGGGGACGGATATGGGGATCGAGGTAATTAAATCAGATATTGATACCAATCCCCTTATAGTTTTATAAAATTAAAATTCCAGGTTCGGGAGAGGAGTTGATGCGCTGTGAGACAAATTGACCTGCTGTGGGAACTACAGGGCTTGGACACCCGCATTGGCGAGTTGGAGAAGGAGCTCGCCGTGTATACAAACAAGAAAAAACTTAGGGAGATTAAATCGAAATTTGACAGGGAAAAGGCCCTGCTTCAGAGGGATGAGGCTGCGCTTAAGGAGGCCATCAGGTCCACCAAGAGCAACAGGGTCAAGGTGGAGGAGCTTAAATACAATTTCGAAAAAACCGAACAAAAACTGTACAGCGGTGAAGTATCCAATATGAAACAGCTTGAAGGCATGCAAAAGAACCTGGAGGAAACGCAAAGAAGTATTGAAACCCTTGAAAGCGTCTACGGCGGTTACAAGGCTGAAAGGGCAAGGCTTGAGGAACGGGTAAGAAAAAGCCGGGCAAAGCTTCGAAAATACAAGAATAGCTTTGATGAATTAAAGGAAAAATATTCTGAGGGAGAGATAAGGGCGAGTGTCGAGTATGACGATTTACAAAAACAAAGACAAGAACTTGTTAAGAAAATAGACAAAAGGATTTTGGACAGGTACAACAGGGTGCGGCATGGCGTTGATACGGCGATGGTGATGATTGAAAACGGCAAATGCAACGGCTGCCACATGGAGGTTTCGGTGGTGTACAGCGAAAAGCTTAAAGAAGACGTAATGGTTAACTGCGAGACCTGTGGCAGGATACTGTATCCGAAAAAATAAAGATGGGGGTAACGATGGAAAAACTGGTGATGTATGCCGATGGCGGCTCCCGGGGAAACCCCGGGGACGCTGGGATAGGCATAGTAATATATGATGCGGAAGAGGTGCTGGTGGCACAAATAAGCCGGTACATAGGCATCCAGACAAACAACGTGGCGGAGTATTATGCACTTATTCGGGGGCTGGAGGAAGTAAAAGCCCTGGGTGCCAGGCGGGTTGATATCTACATGGATAGCGAGCTAGTTGTCAAACAGATAAAGGGCGAGTACAGGGTAAAAAATGAAGGCTTAAAGCCGCTTTACGAAATTGCCAGGGCATATCTTGGCAGCTTAAAAGGCTACTCGATAAACCACATAAGAAGGAACGGAAACAAACTGGCCGATAAACTTGCCAATGATGGAATAGACAGTAAGGACAGCCAGATAGTATAGATTGACATAGTGTAAGAACTCGTGGTAGCATAGTATTTGCGGAATCAGAAAATTAGATAGTCAGCGAGTAAGTCAGATGGTCGCGGTGGCCCTAATGGGCCAACGAGGAAAGTCCGAGCTCCATAGGGCAAAGGTGCCGGGTAATACCCGGTGGAGGCGACTCCAAGGATAGTGCAACAGAAATATACCGCCCAGCACTTAACTAAGCATAGCAGTACAGCTAATCTTTATTAATCCGACGTTTCGGGATAGTGAAAAACGGATTGCTGTGTTCGGTTAAGTGCTGGGTAAGGGTGGAAAGGCGAGGTAAGAGCTCACCAGCGTGCAGGCGACTGCACGGCTCTGTAAACCCCACCTGGAGCAAGACCAAGTAGGGACAAGTAAAGCGGCGGCCCGCCGCATCCCGTGGTAGGTTGCTTGAGCCTTTTGGTAACATAAGGCCTAGATAGATGACCATCCAATACAGAACTCGGCTTATAGGCTTAGTCGCTGATGAATGAACACGTCGATACGGCGTGTTTTTTTTGTTAGACATGAAGTTATATTTTTGGTACGATATTCATGAAAGTAAAAACCAAACTTATATAATCATGGCGACTTAATCATGGGGACGGTTCTTTTAATCATGGGGACGGTTCTTTTGATTACATTAGACAATTGTAGCAGTCCCGCCTTTGCTTAATGTCAATGTCACTTTATAAGAAAAATCATCATTACTAATTCTCAAAATTATATTTTTTAAATCATCCATACAAATTGGAATTTATTTAGCATAGTTACGTTCTCAATTTCACCTAAAACTAAACTTACTCTCTTTCACTAATTTCATCTGTTATTAATGATCTTGCGATATACATTGCTTCTATAAGTGGTGAAAATCGCTTAAACTGAGTACTTCCTTCATCATACTTACTTTGAGCTTTTTCCGTTTTATTAATAATTGAAATCACAGGTGGTAATGCTTTTCTCAGTTCCTCTCTACTATATTTCTGTATACTGCCGTCATTTTCCAGTAAGCATTTAGAAATTTTCAATGCTTTAATTCTATTTATAGAAAGGGAAAGCTGCGGCGTTCCTTCATTAAATTTTGGTTGTATCTTCTCACATTTACTAATACTTGAAGATACAACTTTTAATGCGTTCTGTAGTTCTTCTTGTGAATAACCTTTCATAAAAAACTCCTTTTAAATTCCTATTATAGTTTTTTTCATAAATATTTCTTGTGATGCAATATACTACTAATGTTCAGTATAACACATGGAGAGCACTTTTACAGAAATATAACCTCTCCATTGGCATTGCCAAAGAACGGGTTAGTTTAATCGCTTAACCTATATGCATTTTTAAATTATATAAGGCTTTCAAACAGTGGTCTAGTGGTTGTTTTTTGCAAACCCAAATTCCTCACTTTTGCAAAACTTTTTCCCCAGGCACCGGTGGGGAATTTTTATGTTAACCCCAGTAGTTTTGACTGATAAATCCCTATGTGTCCAGCCCCGATTCTCGCA
>JAAYJF010000146.1 GCA_012523075.1 Clostridiales bacterium
ATATCAAGGATTCTTCCCTGTGCGCCCTGGGACAGACTGCACCCAATCCGGTACTGTCCACGATAAGATACTTCAGGGATGAATACGAAGCCCATATAAGGGACAAGAAGTGTCCAGCGGGCGTATGTTCTGCCCTGCTACAGTACGTTATTGATGCGGATAAATGCAAAGGCTGCGGTATCTGCGCCAGGAATTGTCCTACCAATTGTATTTCCGGCAAGCCTAAGACACCCTATGTAATTGATCAAGACAAGTGTATCAAATGCGGTACCTGTATGGAGAAATGCCCCTTCGGTGCCATCAGCAGGCGATAGTGCTATGCGGCATTAGAAATGGATTGTCAAGAATAATGTGCGGCTGCCCAAAGGCGCAGGCAGGTTTTTTACTCGGGCAGGGGCACATGACCATATCGAGTATCAATTTTGTCAAAGAAAGGAGTTTACGGTATGAAGATGATAAACCTTACTATTGACGGCATACAGGTTCAGGTACCTCAGGGACATACAATACTTCAGGCCGCCCAGAGTATAGGGATAGATATACCTATATTATGCTACGACCAGCGCTTGAGACCCGATGGAGCATGCAGAATGTGTATTGTTGAGGTTGAGAAGGCAAGGACTTTGGTATGCTCGTGTTCCACACCCGCCGGTGAGGGTATGGTGGTATATACCGAGAGCCCCAGGGTGGTGGAGGCAAGGAAGGAAATACTAAGGCTTATATGGGCTAACCACCCCTATAACTGCCTGACCTGTGAAAAGGCGGGCAACTGCAAACTGCAGGACTACAGCTACAGATACGATATACTGGACGAGGATATAAAAGCCTTTGAGGGTGCAAGGAGAGAATTCCCGGTAGACGATAGTAACGACTTTTTCACCTATGACCCCAGCAAGTGTATTCTCTGCGGCAAATGCGTAAGGATTTGCAGTAATCTTTCGGTTGTCGATGCCATAGGAAAGTCGGGCAGGGGATTTGCGACGCACATAACGCCGCCCTTTGAACAGGTGCTGGATAAATCGCTGTGCGTGTCGTGCGGCAACTGTGTTTCCAACTGTCCTACAGGAGCCCTTACCGTCAAGAAGGACGTTAAATACAGGGAGTGGGAAGTGGATAAGGTTGCTACCACCTGCACTTACTGCGGCGTAGGATGCCAACTGGACCTTGTGGTCAAGGACGACAAGGTTGTAGGAGTTGAACCGGTGGATGGACCGGCAAACGATGGTCTTCTTTGCGTGAAGGGTAAGTTCGGATACAAGTTCATAAACCATCCCGACAGACTGCAAAAGCCTCTAATAAAGAAGGACGGGCAGTTCGAAGAGGTAACGTGGGATGAGGCACTTACGTTTGTGGTAGACAAAATAAAGGAAAGCAAAGAAAAATACGGTGCCGATGCCGTGGCAGGCCTGTCTTCGGCAAGGTGCACCAACGAAGAGAACTACCTGTTCCAGAAACTGATGAGAGCAGTGGTGGGAACTAACAACGTTGACCACTGCGCCCGTCTCTGACACTCTTCCACGGTTGCCGGTCTGGCAGCAGCATTTGGAAGCGGTGCAATGACGAACAGTATTTCCGAAATAGACAACGCCGACATGATATTCGTAATTGGCACAAACACCACAGAGAACCACCCGGTAATAGGCAACAAGATAAAACAGGCGGTAAAGCGCGGCGCAAAGCTTGTGGTGGCCGACCCGAGGGAAATAGAACTCAAAAAATACGCCGATGTTTATCTGCAGATTAAACCGGGAACAAACGTAGCCCTTTTAAACGGGATGATGAACGTAATTATTGAGGAAGGGCTGCAGGACAGCGAGTTTATTGCAGAGAGAACGGAAAACTATGAGGAACTTAAAGAGGTAGTAAAGGACTACACCCCCCAAAAGGTGGAGGAGATTACCGGCGTATCCGCAGATTTGATAAGGAATGCGGCAAGGCTTTACGCCAAGAGTGGTAATTCAATGCTGTTCTACGCAATGGGAGTTACACAGCACAGTACTGGTACGCAGCACGTTTACTCAACGGCCAACCTTGCAATGCTCTGTGGTATGCTGGGCAGGGCATCGGTGGGCGTAAACCCGTTGAGGGGACAGAACAATGTACAGGGTGCCTGTGACCTTGGTTGCCTGCCCAACGTATTTACTGCATATCAGAAGGTTACCGATAAGGCCATTGTAGAAAAATTCGAAAAAGCCTGGGGTGCCAAGCTTTCAGACAAGATAGGCCTGACGGTATCCGAGATGATAGAGGCTGCGGGTGACGGAAGGGTCAAGGCCATGTATATAATGGGCGAAAACCCGATGGTATCCGACCCCGACCTAAATCACGTTGAAAAGGCCCTGGAAAACCTGGATTTCCTTGTGGTACAGGATATATTCCTTACCGAGACGGCGGAACTGGCGGATGTTGTTCTGCCCGCGTCATCCTTCGCGGAGAAGGACGGTACCTTCACCAACACCGAGCGGAGAGTACAGAGGGTAAGGAAAGCCATTAAGCCGGTGGGCGAGAGCAAAGCCGATTGGGAAATCATTATGAAAATAATGAACCTTATGGGCTATGACAAGACTTACAATTGCCCGGCGGAGATAATGGAAGAGTTCGCAGAGGTTACACCCTCCTATGCGGGTATTGACTACGATAGGTTGGAGGAGCTGGGCGGCCTGCAGTGGCCCTGCCCGTCCAAGGACCATCCGGGGACACAGTACCTGCATAAGGATAAATTCGCTAGGGGTAAGGGCCTGTTCAAACCGGTCCATTACGTACCCTCCAAGGAGCTTCCGGATGAAAAATATCCGTTGCTTCTTACAACCGGCAGAGTGCTGTACCACTACCACACCAGGACCATGACCAAGAGGGTTAAGGGCCTGGAGGCCAA
>JAAYJF010000018.1 GCA_012523075.1 Clostridiales bacterium
ATATCAAGGATTCTTCCCTGTGCGCCCTGGGACAGACTGCACCCAATCCGGTACTGTCCACGATAAGATACTTCAGGGATGAATACGAAGCCCATATAAGGGACAAGAAGTGTCCAGCGGGCGTATGCTCAGCCCTACTGGAGTACGTGATCGATAAGGACAAGTGTAAAGGCTGCGGTATATGCGCCAGGAATTGTCCTACCAACTGCATTTCCGGCAAGGCAAAGACACCCTATGTAATCGATCAGGACAAGTGTATAAAATGCGGTACCTGTATGGAAAAATGCCCCTTTGATGCTATTTCCAAAGAATAGTTTATTTTTTAGAAAAGGAGTGTTGAGCGTGGAAAAGGTAAGTCTTACTATAGACGGAATAAAAACGGAAGTCCCGAAGGATTATACTGTTCTAAAGGCAGCCCGAAGCGTAAATATTGATATTCCAACGCTGTGTTTCCTGGAAGGTATAAACGGAATCGGTGCCTGCAGGATGTGCCTTGTGGAGGTTGAAAGGGCTAGAGCCTTGCAAGCAGCATGCGTTTTGCCGGTATCCGAGGGTATGGTTGTCCATACGAACACAAAAAGGGTCAGGGACGCGAGGAAGATAAACCTTGAGCTAATTTTGTCCAATCACGGCGGAGACTGTAATACCTGTGTGAGGAGCGGAAACTGTGAGCTGCAAAAACTTGCGAGGGATTTAAATGTCGACGGAATAAGATATCAGGGCGAAAACATAGAATATGACCTTGACCTGAAATCGCCCTCCATCGTAAGAGACGCCAATAAGTGTATATTGTGCAGGAGATGCGAAAGCGTATGCGGCGACGTACAGACGGTACATGCCATAGGCGCAACCAACAGGGGTTTTAACACCATGATAAAACCTACCTTTGACAGGAGCATAGCCGATGTCAACTGCATAAACTGCGGCCAGTGCATTGTCAATTGCCCGGTAGGGGCTTTAAGGGAAAAGGATGACACCGAAAAAGTATGGGAGGCCCTGTCTGACCCCGACAAGTACGTGGTACTGCAGACGGCTCCGGCAGTGAGGGTAGCATTGGGAGAGGAATTTGGAATGCCAATGGGCACAAGGGTAACCGGCAAGATGGCGGCGGCGGCCAGGAGGCTTGGGTTTGACAAAATATTCGATACAAACTTTACCGCGGACCTTACGATAATGGAAGAGGGCATGGAGCTTTTGGACAGGATAAAAAACGGTGGAAAATTGCCGCTTATCACCTCCTGCAGCCCCGGCTGGGTCAAGTTTTGTGAGCACAATTTCCCGGAGCTTCTTGACAATGTATCGTCCTGCAAGTCCCCGCAGCAGATGATGGGAACGGTAATCAAAACCTATTTTGCCGAAAAGAACAACATCGACCCGAAAAATATCTATGTTGTATCGGTTATGCCCTGCACCGCCAAGAAGTTCGAAGCCCAAAGGCCTGAGTTTATAAAGGACGGGTGCCCCGACGTGGACGTGGTACTTACCACAAGGGAATTCGCCGGAATGGTAAAACAGGCGAATATTGACTTTGTTAAACTGGAGGACCAGGACTTCGATAACCCCCTTGGAGAATCCTCAGGGGCCGGAGTTATATTCGGTGCCACAGGAGGGGTTATGGAGGCTGCCCTAAGGACGGTATACGAAGTGGTTACCGGTAAAGCCCTTGAAACCATAGATTTCGAGGGAGTAAGGGGCATCGAGGGAGTAAAGGAAGCGGCGGTAATGGTGGGGAACATGGAAGTAAAGGTAGCGGTTGCCCACGGTACCGGCAACGCAAGGAGGCTTATGGATAAAGTTGTGGCGGGGGAAAGGGAGTACCACTTCATAGAAGTTATGGCCTGCCCGGGAGGATGCCTAAACGGTGGAGGCCAGCCCATAGTGGATGCGAAGACAAAGATGGAAATTGACCCAAGGGTGGAAAGGGCAAAAGCCATATATGAAGAGGATAAGGATAAGCCAATAAGAAAGTCCCATGAAAACCCGATGGTCAAAAAGATATATGAAGAATACTTCAAAGAACCAAACAGCCACAAGGCCCATAAGCTGCTCCATACCCACTATACAAAGAGGGAGAAAATAGTGTAATAATACTTCAGATGGCTTGAGAGCTTTCTTGGGCTATTAGTTCATCAAAACCTGCTTATACCTGACGGGAAGGATAAGTCCAACCCGAAAGGGAATTAGGGTAATGTTATGAAATCCTAACTTCCGTTTCGGCGGAAGTTTTTTTATACGAACAAAGTGCGGGGGGAGGAGGCCATGGAAAAACGTATTGCGGTTATAAGTGCCATACTGGAGGGCCCGGGGGAAGTGCAGGATAGATTCAACAGTATTGTATCCGGGTACAAAAAAATTATAAAGGGGCGTATGGGAATACCCTTTGAGGAAGAGGACATATCGGTTATAGCCATTACGGTTTTGGGGACCCTCGACCAAATAAGCAGCTTGACCGGAAAGCTTGGGAATCTACCGAACGTAAGTATAAAAACATCCATTTCCAAAAGAGTGCTTTAGTATAGAAAAAGGAGGTAATTAAACCGGATGAATAATATTAAGTTTTTGACTAGAACGGCACTGCTACTCGCAGTAACAGTTGTATGCCAGATGCTTAGACCCTTTATTACCCTTCCGGGACTGGGTTCAACGTTGGTTATAGGAAGCCTCGTGAATGCGTCCCTTGCTGTATCTTCGGTGGTTGTAGGATTGTGGGGAGGAATAATAATAAGTATTATAGCCCCGATAATCGCCTTTATGCAGCAGCACATAGCCTTTGTGTGGATGGTACCCATAGTTGCTGCCGGCAACCTGGTGCTGGTGGTTATTTATAGCAGGTTCTATCAAAAGAACAAATGGATGGCGATAGGGCTGTCGGCCTTTGTAAAAGCGGTGGCACTTTACCTGTTGGTAAAGACCGCGATAAGTATTGTTATGATACCCGAACCGGCAGCGAAAACCATGAGCCTTATGTTCAGTTGGCCCCAGTTTATAACGGCTGTAGCAGGAGGGTTTTTAGCTTCATTGACACTAAAAATCTTAAAGGAAACAGGCAAGGCATGACTTTAAGAGAATGATTATAATAACGCCGGCATTACCCATGTATCCTTGGGAAAAATGTCGGCGTTTTTCATTTAACCGGAAACTGTATTAATTAATAATGTAAACTAGTACAAAATTGTTATGCAAAGATAATATTGACATGGAAATAACAATATTCCGAATGATAGTCCTATACTGGAATAGAGAATTTAAGGGGATTATGGTATTATTTTGTAAAAAAAAGCGGGAACTTGATTTTTATATTTGTAAACCACCATATTGAGGCGAATTCATGGGTCCGGTTGTTTTGTTGCTATGAATAACAGCGGTTGGCCCCTTAGGAATATATTAATAAAAATATAGTATTTACAAAAAAAATTGCATTTATTCTCAATAATTTTGAATCTCTCTATTTTTTTTGAAAATTTTATGTTAAAATGATTTTAGTATTGATAGATAAATAACAAACATAATTAATGGGGACATACATTTGGGAATCGGGAATTGGTGTGTCTCCATATCTTAGAGGGAGGGAATTAAATGGCGGTAAAAGTGGTACGTGACCCAGTGGACATACCGGAAAATTTCGACAAATTACAGCAAGTCATTGATGAGTATAAGGGCAAACCAGGTTCCCTTATACCCATAATGCAAAAGGCACAGGATATTTTCGGATATCTGCCTTTGAAGGTTCAGCAGTATATTGCCGATGGACTAAACGTTCCTCTGCAGAATATTTATGGCATCTCGACCTTTTATAGTCAATTTAATCTTGAACCAAAGGGAAAACACTCCATCGGATTATGTATGGGCACGGCGTGCTACGTAAGGGGCGCTCAGTTGGTGCTGGATAAAATCCAGGAGCAGCTGGGAATATCAATGGGCGAAACCACCGAGGACAAAATGTTCACGTTGGTAGCCACCAGATGTCTTGGATGTTGCGGCTTGGCACCGGTAATGATGATTGACGACAATGTATACGGCAGGTTGACGCCCGATCAAATTCCAGAGATACTCAAGAAATACCAGTAGCGCTTTTATAGAAAGCGACTGTTTGCAGACTTCCTGGTTTTTATGAATATGTCGACGGTTAAATGCAGCCTGGAGAAAAGGATTATTGAACAACCGGCGGTTTATCGTCCGGCCGGGGGGCACAATGGAAGCTATATCAAAGTATAATGGAGGTGTTATATAGTGAAGACCATTCAGGAACTTGAAGAAATAAGAAAAAAGACCCTTGATAGAATAAACATCAGGAAGGAAAGGGAAGGCACAAGGGTGGTAGTGGGAATGGCCACATGTGGTATATCGGCCGGCGCAAGGCCGGTATTAAAGGCCCTGGTTGAGGAAGTAAACAAGAGAAACCTTCAGCACGTTATAGTGTCTCAAACAGGGTGTATAGGAATATGCGAGTATGAGCCCATTGTTGAAGTATACAGGCCGG
>JAAYJF010000157.1 GCA_012523075.1 Clostridiales bacterium
ATCTTTGAAGCCAGGCATAAGATCCTTCGCTATCGCTCAGCATGACAGGCGCTCTGCAAGGTCCTTCGCTATCGCTCAGCATGACAAAGGAGTCGCTCAGCATGACACATTTTATATATATTTTAAGGGGGTAATTTTTTGGACAGGGACCTTGCGCTAAACCTGGTTAGGGTAACCGAGGCGGCGGCGCTAAATGCCGCCAAATATATGGGCAGGGGAGACAAGAATGCGGCAGACCAGGCGGCGGTGGATGGTATGCGGCGGATGTTCGATACCATCCATATAAACGGAGTGGTAGTGATTGGCGAGGGCGAGATGGACGAAGCACCCATGCTCTACATAGGGGAGAGAATTGGCTGCCGGGCGAAGGATGACGTAAAGGTGGACATAGCGGTGGACCCGCTGGACGGCACGTCTTTGATTGCAAAGGGTAGGCCCAACGCCATTTCGGTGGTAGCCATCGCTCCCGAGGGCTGCCTTCTACATGCACCGGACATGTACATGGACAAACTGGCGGTGAGCTCCAAGGCCAAGGGGGCCGCGGACATCAACGCACCCATTGAAGACAACCTCAAGAATGTCGCCAGGGCGCTTAACAAGGACATTTCAGACCTGACGGTAACCATGCTGGACAGGCCGAGACACGAAGAAATGATAGACAGGATACGGAAAATGGGGGCAAGGATTAAGCTTTTCAGTGACGGTGATGTCGCCGCCGCCATAGCCGCCGGGTTCGAGTACACCGGGGTGGATATGCTACTTGGCATAGGCGGGGCGCCGGAGGGCGTGATTGCGGCGGTGGCCATGAAATGCCTGGGGGCGGACTTCCAGGGCAAGCTGGTCCCTTACACCGACGAGGAAAGGGACCGGTGCCGCATGATGGGTATCGATGATACCAACAGGGTGCTGTACCTGGATGACTTGGTAAAGGGAGACGAGGCTTACTTTGCAGCCACCGGCGTTTCGGACGGAGAACTTTTAAAGGGCGTTGTGTACTACGGAAGAGGAAGGGCAAAGACTCATTCCGTAATAATGCGGTCGGAAACAGGAACCATAAGATTTGTCGAAGCCATACATCAACTAGATAAAAAACCAGAATACGCAATTTAATTTTAAAACGGGGCTATAATTTGCCCCGTTTCTGTCAAAAATCTAAATGCCCCTTGTATTAATAATATAATACAGTATAATATGGGTAGCCTGAATACTCACCCTGAGACAATTTCCATTTGCCGATATAAACTATATAGTTTTGTTGTGCACATAATTTTGGAGGTGCTGTTTATTGAACCAGTCAGAACTGGCTAGTAAGACTATTGCCGAATTAAGAAATATTGCAAAGGATATGGACGTGAAAAGCCCAACGATTTACAAGAAAGCGCAGTTGATAGAGCTTATCCTTGAAAAGCAGGTGGAAAAACTCAAAGGAGAAAAGCTCAAGCAGATTGCAGTTCTGGCAGAGCCCGACCTTGTAACGGGAGTGCTGGAGGTTTTACCCGACGGCTACGGTTTTCTCCGCTCATCCAATTACCTTCCGGGATCAGACGACGTTTATGTTTCCCCTTCCCAGATAAGAAAATTCAACCTAAAAACCGGAGATTTAATTACTGGAAAGACAAGGGCCGCAAAGGATACGGAAAAATACCATGCTCTTTTGTTCGTGGAAGCGGTAAACGGTGACAGGCCGGAGGTGGCAGCCAGGAGGCCGGACTTTGACACGCTTACCCCCATTTACCCGAACAAAAGGATTACCCTCGAAAATTCACCTGCCGACCTTTCAACGAGACTAACCGATATCCTCTCCCCGGTAGGCAAGGGGCAGAGGGGGCTTATAGTGGCACCCCCCAAGGCCGGTAAAACAATACTGCTCCAGAAAATAGCCAACTCCGTGGCCAACAATCACCCGGAAATAAAGGTTATCGTGCTGCTTATCGACGAGCGGCCGGAGGAAGTCACCGATATGCAAAGGTCTATAAAGGGAGACGTTATTTATTCCACCTTTGACGAGCTGCCGGAGAATCACATCAGGGTGGCGGAAATGGTGCTAGAGCGGGCGCAGAGGCTGGTGGAGCAAAAAAAAGACGTGATTATACTGCTGGACAGTATAACTAGGCTGGCACGGGCCTATAACATCACCATACCTCCCACCGGAAGGACGCTGTCCGGGGGCCTTGACCCGGGGGCGCTACACAAGCCCAAGAGGTTCTTTGGTTCAGCGAGGAACATAGAGGAGGGAGGTAGCCTCACAATACTGGCCACCGCTCTTATTGAAACTGGTAGCCGTATGGACGACGTTATATATGAGGAATTCAAGGGTACCGGTAATATGGAACTCCATCTTGACCGTAAGCTGTCCGAGAGAAGGATATTCCCTGCAATAGACATGAACCGGTCGGGGACAAGGAGGGAGGAGCTGCTGCTTAATCAGGATGAGCTGGAAGCGGTATGGTATATAAGAAAAGCGCTAAGCGCCGGCCAGCCCGCGGAGGTTACCGAGACACTGATAAACAGGCTTTCCATGACCACCACCAACAGGCAGTTTTTAGATGTAATAAAGAAGATGAAATTTTTGAATACAGATAACAGGGCACAGTATTAGAATAGGTACTAGGTGCTAGAAAACCAGTTGGTAATTAATAAGCTTCATGAAACGCAAGCGGGTATTCATGAAGCTTATTTCATACATTAATTATTACTACAGCAGTTCTTTCAGGGCTTCTCCCATCCTCTTTATACCCTCTGTTATCTTGTCCTCCGGCATGGCGGAGAAGCTGAACCGCGCAGTGTTTTCCCCGCCCCCGTTGGGATAGAAGGGAGCGCCGGGGATGTAGGCGACGTTTTTCTCCAGTACCTTGGGCATAAGCTCGGTGGTGTTTATATGCTCCGGGAACTCCACCCATAGGAACAGGCCGCCGTCGGCGATGTTTATTTTCACTTCGTCCGGGAAGTGTTTTTTCATCTGCTCCACCATTACTTCTCTTCTTTTCCTGTATACCTCAATCAGTTCTTCTATACGGACATCCAGGTTGTACATTTCCATGTATGTATTAATCTGCCGCTGGGTGAGTGAATTTACTTGTAGGTCTGCCCCCTGTTTAATGAGGTTGTATTTGCTCAGTATTTCGTCACCGGCGCAGATCCAACCTATCCTCAATCCCGGGGCCAGGGTTTTGGAAAATGTGCCCAGGAATACTACCCTGTCCTGGGTGTCGTAGGATTTAATAGCTGGTTTGGGCTGTCCCGAATACCGGAGCTCGTAATAGGGGTTGTCCTCTATTACTACCTTGTTGTACTTGTTGGCAAGCTCCACCAGTTGTTTTCTTCTCTCCGACGACCAGGACTTTCCTGTTGGGTTCTGGAAGTCAGGGATTACGTATATGAACTTTACTCTAGGGTTAGCCTCAAGGGTTTGTTCCAGCTCATCCATAAGCATGCCGTCATCGTCCATCGGTATGTCAATAAACTGGCATTCGTAGGCCCTGAACGCATTAATTGCTCCCAGGTAACTGGGCTTTTCGCAGACCACCGCGTCCCCGGGGTCTAGAAATACTTTACCGCAAAAGTCCAGCCCCTGCTGGGAACCCGCTGTAAACAGGACGTTATCCGCGGTGATGTCCTTTATTCCAATTCTGCCTAGTCTTTCCACAACCTTTTCCCTTAAAGGTAGGAACCCATCGGTCGGCCCATACTGCAGTGCTTTTTGCCCGTCCTCGTCCAGCACCTTAATGGTCACCTTTTTCATTTCGTCAACAGGGAAGAATTCTGCGGCCGGCATTCCGCCTCCAAAGGAAATTACCTCTGGCCGTTCGGTAAGCTTCAAAACCTCGCGTATGGTGGAGGCCTTTACATTATTCATTCTGCCTGCAAACTTAAAAGTCATTACTTCACCTCCGTTGTTTTTGGCTTTTTATAATACAATTGTAGCATTAATACCAATTTTTTGACAGTGGTAATAGGCCGCTAAAAATTCATTTGCGGGGGAATAATAGTTATGTTATAATACTATAGTTGAATTACCGCATTATAGCAAAGAAAGAGGTGAACCAGCTTGAAGGAAGGAATTCATCCTGAATACAAAAAGGCAGTGGTAAGGTGCGCCTGCGGTGAAAGTTTTGAAACCGGTTCGGTTAAGGAAGAACTTAAAGTGGAGATTTGCTCGAAATGCCATCCCTTCTTTACAGGACGCCAAAAGTTTGTAGATACCGGTGGCCGTGTTGATAAATTTAAAAAGAAATACGGTTTATCCGATGATACGGATGCTTAAATAGCGGATATGGACTGGTGGCCGAGCCAGTCTATATTTGTATGGGGGAATAATAAATGGGTGACAACAAAAAGGTTTGTCCTGCTAGCATGGGAGGGCAGGCGGTTATTGAGGGCGTCCTAATGAAGGGGCCGAGCAACACCGCCATCGCGCTAAGGAAGGCCGACGGAGAGATCCTGGTACACCGTGAGCGGCTTAAGGGTATCGATAAAAGGTATCCGGTATTTAAGCTACCCGTTTTCAGGGGAATGTACACGCTTATAGATACAATGGTGCTGGGTGTAAGAGCCCTGACGTTCTCGGCCGAGCAGGTGGAGCTTGACGAAGGCGGCGGTGAGCCTTCACGGTTTGATAAATTCTTCGAAAAACTATTCGGCGACAAATCGGAGCAGGCGGCAATATACCTGTCGGTGGTTTTGTCGCTGATATTAACCATAGGGCTTTTTATAGTGCTGCCCACCTATCTAATTAGGTTTATGAAATTTGCCTCCGGAGGTACAGTTTTCATGAACCTGATGGAGGGCGTGCTGAGGATAAGCATATTTTTAGTATATCTTCTGGCGGTAAGCAGGATGAAGGACATTCAGAGGGTGTTTGAATATCATGGTGCCGAGCACAAGACAATACACTGTTATGAGCACGGTGAGGACCTTACCCCCGAAAACGCAGCCCGGCATCCGCGGCTGCACCCGCGATGCGGAACAAGCTTTCTGCTTATAGTGCTTGTAGTGAGCATAATCCTGTTTTCCTTTATAGGCTGGCCCAATATGCTGGTGCGTATAATGACAAGGATTTTGCTTATGCCGCTGGTGGGAGGTATCTCCTACGAGATAATAAAATGGGCGGGCAGGAGCGAGAGCCTTCCTGCTAGGATTGTAAGGGCACCGGGCATGTTTTTGCAGAACCTGACCACCAGGGAGCCGGACAATGCCCAGCTGGAGGTGGCCATTGCCTCCCTCAAGGCGGTGGCGGAGGAAGAAAGAGGGGCGTAACGGTAATGGAAGGAAACACGGTACGGGAGATGGCAGCCAGGGGCATGGAAAGGCTTAGGCGGGCAGGGGCGGAAAGCCCGAGGCTGGATGCCGAGTTGCTGTTGGCAATGGTATTGGGCAAGGACAGGCATTTTTTGTATATGAATCCCCATTACCGCCCCGGGGGCCGAACGGAGGAGGATTACGCCGTCCTTCTTGACCGCAGGGCCGGCGGGGAACCCCTGCAGTACCTGACCGGTGTCCAGGAGTTTATGGGCCTCAGATTTGCCGTGGACCCTTCGGTGCTTATACCCCGCCCGGATACCGAGACACTGGTGGAGACGGTGCTTGACCGGTTAAAGGGATGCTGCGGGGCCGGGGTGACAGGCCAAAACACCGCGGCCAAAGGTGCTGTAGCGGAAGCGGCGGGGCAGGGTTGCGGGGGTGGCGAGACTTTCGGGCTTGGCATGAACAGCGGCACCATAAACGCCCTTGACCTTGGCACCGGCAGCGGTGCCATTGCCATCAGCCTTGCATATTACTGCAGGCGTCTTGCGATAAAGGCGGTGGATATTTCACCGGGGGCCCTGCGGATTGCACAAAAAAACGCCGCAAGGCACAGAGTGGCAGACAGAATCGAATTCTTAGGGGGGGACCTGTTCTCGCCCTTTGAGGGGACAGGCCAAAAATTTGACATTATTGTATCCAATCCTCCCTATATATCCGGAGAGGAGATGCGAAGGCTCCCGCGGGAAGTCCTGCACGAGCCGCAATCTGCCCTTTATGGCGGGAGCGACGGGCTTTGTTTCTACAGGAGGATAGCGGCCGATGCTCCGGGGTTTCTGAGAAAGGGAGGGCTTTTGGCCGTTGAAGTAGGATACCACCAGGCTGCGGAGGTTATGGACTTATTGGACCAAACCGGTGCCTACACCGGCATGGAAGTGGTTAAAGACCTTGCCGGAAGGGACAGGGTGGTGACAGTATACAACGTTAGGGGTGAATGATATGCTGGAAAAACTGGATTTTTTGACGGAAAAATATAAAGAACTAGGCCAAAAGATATCCGATCCTGAGATAATAGCCGACAATTCTGTATGGACAAAATACGTGAAAGAGCATGCGGATATTGAGCCGGTGATGATAAAATACCAGGAGTACAAGAAAACCGTATCCGAGCTTTCGGATGCCAGGGAGATGCTGGGGGAGGCAAAGGATAAGGAATTCGAGGAAATGATAAAAGATGAGATAACCGAACTAACCGATAAAAAGGAGACACTGGAGGAAGAGCTAAAACTTTTGCTGCTTCCCAAGGACCCCAATGACGAGAAGAACGTATTTGTTGAAATCCGGGCGGGTACCGGCGGCGAAGAGGCCGCACTGTTTGCGGGTACTTTGTTCAGAATGTACAACAGGTACGCTGAGCGAAGGGGCTGGAAGTCCGAGATTATTAGTTCCAATGCCACCAACATTGGCGGCTTCAAGGAAGTGATTTTCATGCTGGAGGGCAGAGGGGCATATAGCAGACTGAAGTACGAGAGCGGTGTCCACAGGGTGCAGCGAATTCCGTCCACAGAGTCCGGGGGCAGGATACACACCTCTGCCGCAACGGTGGCGGTCCTTCCCGAGGCTCAGGACGTTGACGTGGAAATAAACCCTAATGATTTGCGTATAGACGTTTTCAGGTCGTCGGGGCATGGTGGCCAGAGCGTTAATACCACCGATTCCGCAGTAAGGGTAACCCACCTTCCCACCGGGCTGGTTGTTTCCTGCCAGGACGAGAAGTCACAGCTAAAGAACAAGGAAAAGGCCCTTAAGGTTTTGAAGGCGCGGCTGTTGGACATGGAGATTGCCCGGCAGAATGAGGAGATAGCCCAGTCGCGGAAAAACCAGGTGGGCTCCGGGGACAGGAGCGAGAGGATACGCACCTACAACTATCCCCAGGGTAGGGTTACCGATCACAGGATAGGGCTTACGTTGTACCAGTTGGAGAACTTCCTGGACGGTGACCTGGAGGAGATGATAGACGCCCTCATAACAAGCGACCAGGCGGAAAAACTAAAGAATACCGAAGAATAAAAACCGTTCCCGTGCTTCCTAGTGCTATTAAAGTCCGGGAGGGAATAGAATCATAACAGTTAATTCTTCTAAGGAGTGATTTGGTTGGGTTCTGTTATGACTTCCACCCTCCTGGGTTTTCTGGTGGGTATTGCGGGCACCGGTGCCGGCGGTGCTACCGCCTTTTTGCTAAGGCGGCCGTCCCGCCGGTTTATGGGTACCACCCTCGGGCTGTCAGGGGGGCTTATGATGGCAATAGTGTGTTTCGACCTCCTACCCGAGGCTTTCGAAATGGCCGGTTTAGCCATCGGTATAGTTGGTATAATACTAGGTGTGGGATTGGTAACTTTAATAGACCTGTTGGTCCCGGACAGGGACATTACCGACAAAACAGTCCGCAGCAGCAGCTACATAAGGACGGGTATAATTCTGGGCTTAGGCATCGCCATACATAACTTTCCAGAAGGGCTTGCGATAGGTTCCGGTCTTGCCGTAAACCTCCGGCTGGGGTTCAGCCTGGCCTTTGTGATTGGGTTTCACAATGTGCCGGAGGGGGTGGCCATGGCTATGCCCATGATGGTGGGCGGTTATTCAAGGATAAAGACCTTTATTGCCACCATAATCTCCGGTGTACCGATGGGGCTTGGTGCCTTTGTAGGTGCGCTGCTGGGTGAGATATCGCCGGTTTTGGTTTCGCTGTGCCTTTCCTTTGCCGGTGGGACCATGCTGTATATCACCTGTGGCGAACTTATTCCCAAGTCCCAGAGTGTGTACCGCGGCAGGGCATCGGCCTTTGGCGTAATTATTGGTATAATAGCCGGGATAGTACTTTCGGCCATCTGATAAAAATCCGGGGAAAAGCGGTCGTATGGGGAGGCATTATAAACTATGGATACAAGGGTGGTGGGCATCGACCCCCACAATATTGACCATCAGCAACTGAAAAGGGCGGGGGCACTTATAAGGGATGGGGGACTTGTGGCCTTTCCCACCGAAACGGTGTATGGGCTCGGGGCTAACGGCCTTGACGCCGATGCCGTGGGGAGAATATTCGAGGCCAAGGGCAGGCCCCCCGACAATCCGCTTATACTGCACATCTCCTGTGCTGGAGAATTGGACAGGCTTGTGAAAGAGGTGCCCCAAAGGGCGCTAACTCTTATGGACAGGTTCTGGCCGGGGCCCTTGACCCTAATATTTAAGAAATCATACCTCGTGCCGGAGACGGTGACGGCGGGGCTTGACACGGTGGCCATAAGGATGCCATCCCACCCCATTGCAATGAATCTTATCAAATACGCGGGGGTGCCGGTGGCGGCGCCCAGCGCAAACATATCCGGCAAGCCAAGTCCCACCCGGGCGGCCCATGTTATAAGGGACCTTTCGGGCAGGGTGGACATGATAATAGACGGCGGCGACGTGACGGTGGGCCTTGAATCCACCGTGGCGGAGGTTACCGGTGAAGAAGTTGTGATTTTGCGGCCGGGGGGCATAACACTGGAGCAGATTAGGGAAGTGGCGCGTGACGTGGCGCTGGACCCGGCCATTGAGGGGGATATCCTAAGGGGAGTACCCAAGGCCCCCGGCATGAAATACACCCACTATTCCCCGGAGGCGGATGTTATAATAATAGAGGGACATACCCAAAGGGTTGTGGCGGCAATAGAGAGGATGGCACAGCAGCTGCAGGAACAGGGCAAGAGGGTTGGCATAATGGCGACCGAGCAGACCGAAGCTTTGTACCGGCACGGGCTGGTAATATCGGTGGGGGATAGGGAAGATCCTTCCACCATAGCCGCAGGACTATTTGCGGCTCTCCGGGAATTTGACGCGCTGGGGATAGACGTTATACTGGCAGAGGGGATAGAACAAAAAGGAGTTGGGCTGGCGGTGATGAACAGGCTTTTGAAGGCCGCCGCCTACCACGTAATAAAGGCTTAAGCGGGCCGGCACGACAATGCCGGGCCATGGGCCATTATCCAGAAAAACTCTTGGGAGGTATCGATTTGAAAAGCATATTGTTTATCTGCACAGGCAATACCTGCAGAAGCAGTATGGCTGAGGCTATGTTCAGTGCCATGCTTAAGGACGCCGGACTTGATATGGAGGTTGCCTCCGCCGGTACGGCGGTGTTCTTCCGGGGAGGAGCGTCGGAGCAGGCGGTGGAGGTTATGAAGGAGAGATGTATAGACCTGTCAGGCCACCGTTCCAGGCCGGTCGGCATCCATGACCTAGAAAAGGCAGATTTGGTACTTACCATGACTAGGGGTCACAAGAGGGCGGTGCTGGAAATGGCCCCGGCTCTTTCAGGGAAGGTTTTTACGCTGAAAGAATACGTAAGAGATGGCTCGGATATATCCGACCCCTTCGGCGGGACGGTGGAGGATTATAGAGCCTGTGCCGATGAAATTGAAGAGGCCCTGAAAAAGCTGGTGAAAAAAATAAAGGCCGGAAATCTAAAACGAGAAACGGAGGACCAAAGGATGAAAGTAGCCATTGGCAGTGACCATGGAGGCTTTGAACTGAAAGAAAACATAAAGGAGTTTTTACAGGGCGAAGGGATAGAATACACCGACTTTGGCGCCTTTGACCTTAGCCCTGTGGACTACCCCGACTTTGCAGAAAAGGTAGCCTCCGCCGTTGCGTCGGGGGAGTACGACAGAGGGATACTATGCTGCGGTACCGGGATAGGAATATCCATTGTGGCAAACAAAGTGCCCGGTATAAGGGCGGCCCTTTGTGGTGATTGTTTTTCCGCCAAAATGTCCCGGCAGCACAATGACGCCAACATACTGTGCATGGGCGGTAGGGTGGTGGGCAGGGGTTTGGGCCTTGAAATCGTAAAAACCTGGCTGAAGACAGAATTTGAAGGAGGAAGGCACCAAAGAAGGATAGACAAGATCGCCGATATCGAACGCAAATACAGTGAGTGAAACCAGAAACCAGGGGAACGGTCCCTGCAAAAAAATAAAAATCGGGGGGATTTGGATGGAACAAAAAGTACATATTATGGAGCACCCATTAATCCAGCACAAGCTTGCCATGATAAGGGACGTAAACACCGGTCCCAAGGAATTCAGGGAATTGGTGGAGGAACTTTCCATGCTTATGGCCTACGAGGTCACCAGAAACATTCCCGTTGAAGAGGTGGAGATACAAACTCCCCTTTGTAAAACCAAATGCAAAAGCATTTCCGGCAAAAAACTGGGTATAATCCCCATCCTTCGGGCCGGGCTGGGTATGGTAAACGGGATGTTAAAACTTATCCCCACTGCGAAAGTAGGTCATATAGGGCTGTACAGAGACCCCGAGACTCTAAAACCAGTGGAATACTATTGCAAGCTGCCTCCGGATATTGAAGAAAGGGAACTCATTCTGCTTGACCCAATGCTTGCTACCGGCGGTTCCGCCTGTGCCGGTATACACTTCCTTAAAGAGAAGGGAGCAAAAAATATAAAGCTTATGTGCCTTATAGCGGCTCCCGAAGGAATTGATATGGTGTGCCTGACCCACCCCGATGTGGAAATTTATACCGCCGCGGTGGATGAGTATCTGAACGAACATGCCTATATAGTACCAGGCCTTGGCGATGCAGGGGATCGACTGTTCGGCACCAAGTAATGGAAAAATTAAATTCTGTTTACAATTTGTGCCTTCGTGTTGACACCTTTGTCCGGTTGTTCTAGAATTAACAGTAGGACTGATATTAAGGGGGCACATTCGAGTGGAAAAATATCTTATTGCCTTTGTGGCCGCTTTGGCGATTTCCTTTGCTGCAACGCCTTTTATTAAGAAACTGGCAATAAGGATCGGAGCCATTGACGTCCCGAAAGACGACAGGCGTGTACATGATAAGCCGATTCCCAGGCTGGGAGGTTTGGCTATTTATATAAGTTTTTTGGCGGTGGTGCTGGCACTGGTGCCCTACAGCACCAAATTACTGGGTATACTGGTGGGAGCCACCCTTATAGTTATTCTAGGTGTTATAGATGATATAAAGCCGCTTCCGTCAAAGCTGAAACTTCTTGTGCAGGTAGTGGCCGCTATTATACTGGCTGCCAGCGGGGTACGAGTGGAGTGGGTTACAAACCCCTTTGACAGCGTGGACGGCATGGCATATTTATCCTACTTTAGCTACCCGATAACAATTTTCTGGGTAGTGGGAGTGACCAATACGCTAAACCTAATAGACGGGCTGGACGGACTTGCAGCGGGGATAGCTTCGATAGCCGCCCTTACGTTGCTGGCGGTGTCCATTATGAACGGGCATACAACGGTGGTTATATATACGGCGGCGCTGGCCGGCGCGGCCATAGGGTTTTTGCCGTATAATTTCAACCCGGCCAAGATTTTCATGGGAGATACCGGTTCCACCTTCCTGGGTTTCGTTCTGGCGGCGGTGTCCATTGAAGGGGCAATAAAGGGAGCAGCCACGCTGGCTATTGCCATCCCCATATTAGCCCTCGGGCTGCCCATTTTTGATACAACCTTTGCGATAATAAGGCGGGCAGTAAACGGGAAGCCAATCATGGAGGCGGATAAGGGGCATTTGCACCATAGGCTGCTGGCCCTGGGGCTTTCCCAGAGGCAGGTGGTGTTCACGCTGTACGCGGTGAGCGCATTTCTGGGGCTGGGGGCCATAGTGATTACCCAGGATAACCCCGTCAAATCGGTGGCGGTTGTGGGGTTTGTAGTTGCCACCATGGCACTGGCGCTGGGCCAGATGGGTTTTCAAGAGCCCGAGCATAAGAGAAAGCTTGACCAATAGTAGCCGGGGGTTATCCCGGTTTTTTTACTGTATATAACGCAAATATACTTTACATCTACTTGCATACCATGCTGAGGACTTTTTTGTCATGCTGAGCGTAGCGAAGGATCTTGCGATAGCGAAGGATCTTTATGCAAGAAGATGCTTCAGGCTTCGCCTTCAGAACGGCAAAGCCGGATTCTTCGGGCTACGCCCTCTTAAGCGACAGATAAAGGGGTGTAATACCATTAGCCATTATATATATTTGTAATCAAGGAGGCGGAGTATGAAGCGGATAAAGGTTATGACGGTTTTTGGGACAAGGCCGGAAGCGATAAAGATGGCCCCCCTTGTAAAGCTTATGAAAGAGAGCGGGTATATTGAAACGACTGTGTGCGTGACGGCGCAGCACAGGGAAATGCTGGACCAGGTGCTGGAACTGTTTGGTATTGTCCCGGACTATGACCTGGATATTATGCGGGAGCGGCAGACTCTAACCGGTGTGACGGTAAGGGCCTTGGAGGGACTGGAGAGGGTTTTGGACAGCGTAAAACCGGATGCACTTTTGGTTCACGGCGATACCACCACCACCTTTGCCGGGAGCCTGGCCGGTTTTTACCGTCATGTAAGGGTAGGTCACGTTGAAGCAGGCCTTAGAACCTTCGACCGCTATTCGCCCTATCCCGAAGAAATAAACCGCAGACTTGCCGGTGTACTGTCCGATATGCATTTCGCACCCACCGCCGGTGCCAAAGACAATCTTATGAGGGAAAACGTGCCCGAGAAATCTATTGTGGTTACAGGAAACACTGTAATAGACGCGCTTGTGCAGGCGGTGGACAGCGGATACCGTTTTACGCAGCCGCCCCTTAAGGATATGGATTTTAGTTCCAAAAGGATTATACTCCTTACTTGCCACCGGCGGGAGAACATAGGCGGGCCAATGGAGGAAATCTTCAACGCAGTGAGGGATATTACCGAATCCTATAAGGATGTTGAAGTGGTATACCCGGTACACAGAAACCCCGCGGTGCTTGATACCGCCCGAAGCATTTTGGAGGGCAAGGAGCGGATACACCTAATTGAACCGCTGAATTATCTTCCCTTTGCCAACCTCATGGGCCGGTGTTTTATGGTGATGACGGATTCCGGCGGCATCCAGGAAGAGGCACCATCGCTGGGCAAACCGGTGCTGGTGCTGAGAGAGGTTACCGAAAGGCCCGAGGCGGTACAGGCGGGCACCGTAAGGCTGGCCGGCGTTAAAAGGGCGAATGTAGTAAAGGCCGCATCGGAACTCCTGGAGGATGAAAAATTATACAACGATATGGCCCATGCGGTGAATCCATACGGCGATGGAAGAGCATCCCAAAGGATTGTGGACGCGCTGCTTTATTTCTTCGGCATTAATGAAAAGCCTCCGGAGGACTTTTGCCACGTATCCGGTGGTGTATAGCAAGCATCCAAAACGGACACAGGATGGTACCAGGTCACTGGATATAAGAAACCAGGAGAACCGTCCCCGTGGTTGCCCCACCATTTACCTATGGAAAACTTCAAAAAAAATGATAAAATATGATGAAGAATTACAATTTTTTCGTAAATACTAGACAGGAATTTGAAGACCAATGTAGAATGTATACATGTATATGGCATCATGTAACCGGTGGTCTTCATTTTGTTTTTTACACGTTTTTTTGTTAAACTTTACTGTATAATAAAAGTTAATGACAACACAGAGGTGGGCATAGGTATATAATTAACAGGACGTGGGGAAAACCACCGGCCGTATCTGGCAAAAAACATTAAAAGCGTCCCCGTGTCTTTTGAAGGGACGGATAAAGAGCCGTCCCTTGCCCGACATATGATTACCTGAAGGGTGGTGAGCATTCGTTGGCATTTCAGGCAATTGAAAGCATCAAGGATGCGGAAAGCCAGGCAACCGCGATAGTGGCGGAGGCCAAAAAGAGGGCTGCCCAGTTGCAAAAAGATGGCAGGGAAAAAGCAGACGCCATCGTTGACAGGGCGCGCAGTGAGGCCGAGGAGAAAAGCCGCCGTATGGTGGAGGAGGCCAGAAAGAGTTGTGAAAAGGAGGTAGATAAGCTTAAGGAGAGGTACAGGGAGGAAAGGGAGCTTTTAGAACAGTCAACCGGGAAGAACATGGACCGGGCTGTCGATTCTATTGTGGAGAGGATAGTGACACAGTATGGCAATAGTTGATGTTAAAAAGATGTCAGTCATTGCTCTCCGAAGGGATAGGAGCAAGCTTGTTGAGATTTTTCAGAAGCTGGGAAGTGTCGAAATAATTGACATAAGGGATAAGACATCCCAGGAAGACTGGGAAAAACTCTTTGAAACCCAGGAGAGCACTAGGGCCCTTACAGAGATTCAGGGCAAACTGGGAGAGGTACAGTTCGCACTGGATTTTATGGCAAGGTATGCTCCCGCCAAAAAATCGTTGCTTGCCGAGAAGCCGGCTTACGACGAGGCGACCATGGAGGACCTCTCCCATTCGGAAGATTTGTGGGCTGTGGTCAGGGAGTGCAGGGACCTTGAGGCCAGGCTTAACGCGCTAAAGAGCGAGGAAATGAGATTATCCAGCACCGTGGACCTTCTTAAACCCTGGGATAACCTGGATGTTCCGGTGCAGGAGATAAAACCTACCCAAAAGGTGGCTATTTTCACCGGCACTTTGCCCTCAAATGCGGTGGAAATGGTGAAGAATCTTTTGAAGGACAGGGCTCCCGAGAGTGCCCTTGAGGTAGTAAGTGCCGACCGGGAGTTTGCAAATGTGCTGCTTGTGTATCGCAAGTCGCTGGAGCAGGAAGTTTCGGAAATACTCAAGGAAAACTCCTGGAGCAAGGTTGACCTGCCGCAGGTTGAGGGTACTCCGGCACAGGCGATAAAGCAGGCGGCAGAAAAGCAAAAGGAATTCGAAACCTCAAGGCAGGAGGTCGCAGACAGGGCAGTGGAGCTTTCTGCGGAAAGGCCTAACCTGGAAGTGGTGTACGACTATTACAATCTAATGTCCGGCAGGGTGGGCGCAGAAAGAACCGCGGGCAACACTAGGGAAACCTTCTATATGGAAGGCTGGGTTGCAAAGCCGGATGCTGAAAGGGTAAAAAAAGCTCTGCTAAAAAAGATACCCGAGGCCTATATAACCTTCAGTGACCCCGGCGAAGAGGACGATGTGCCGGTGGTACTAAAAAACCCCGGGTTTGTGGAACCCTTTGAGATGATTACCGATTTGTATAGCCCTCCGGGCAAAAACGACTTTGACCCCAATATACTGGTTTCGGTTTTTTACTTCATATTCTTCGGCATGATGATAAGTGATGCGGGCTACGGTATTGTACTAACTCTGCTGGGCCTTTGGGCACTTAAAACCCTTAAACCTAAGGGAATACTCAAAAAACTTATGGGCCTAATAACCCTCGGCGGAATTTCCACCGTTTTCTGGGGTGCGATGTTCGGCGGCTGGTTTGGAGACCTATTTAATGCCCGACCCCTGTGGATGAACCCGCTGGATGACCCGATGAGCCTTCTAATAGTAAGCTTTGTGCTTGGCATAATTCAGATATTCGTAGGCTTGGGCGCTGCTGCATACAAGAACATTAAGTCCGGCAACGTGCTGGATGCAGTGTATGACCAGGGACTTTGGGCGGTGCTTCTTATAGGGCTAATAATGTTTGTATATCCGCCACTGGGAGGGGTCGCCAAGGTATTGTCCATTGTCGGTGCCATAGGTCTTGTATTAACCCAGGGCCGGAGCAAGCCAAACATCCTGGGTAAGCTCTCGTCGGGCATCTTAAGCCTGTACGACGTTACAGGATACTTAAGCGATGTGCTTTCCTATTCGAGGATACTGGCCCTTGGTCTTGCTACCGGCGTAATAGCCATGGTTATAAATACGATGGCCAAGATGCTGGGTTTCAACATAATAGGCTATGTGCTTATGGCGGTGGCACTGGTTATAGGGCATGTGTTTAATATAGCCATAAATGCTCTTGGGGCATACGTCCACTCAAGCCGTTTGCAGTATGTGGAGTTCTTCGGTAAGTTTTACGAGGGCGGTGGGAGAACCTTCAGTCCCTTTATGGTAAAAACCAAATACACCAACTTAATGAGTGAGGAGGAGTTTTAATGGAAGCGTTGGAACTTAAATTAGCATTAACCCAAGGTCAATTTCTTTCGGTTTTGGGAGCAGCCCTTGCGGTACTTCTAGCAGGTATCGGCTCCGCGATAGGGGTAGGAATAGCAGGTCAGGCAGCCGCAGGTGTTGTTACCGAGGACCCGGGCAAGTTCGGACAGACGCTGCTGCTGCAGGCACTGCCGGGGACACAGGGCATATACGGCCTTTTAACAGGATTTGTAATAATGCAAAAAATAGGGCTTATAGGCGGAAATATTGCTGATGTTTCAACAACCAGTGGTCTCCTGATATTTGCTGCGGCAATGCCGATTGCCTTTGTAGGACTTTTCTCCGCCATTGCCCAGGGTAAGGCTTCAGCGGCGGGCATGGGAATTGTGGCCAAGAGGCCGGAGGAGCTTGCCAAGGGTATTACGTACGCCGCGATGGTTGAGACCTACGCCGTGCTGGCGCTATTGGCATCAATCCTTATGATTTTCGGAATCAATATTTAAGGGAGTGTCCTAAATGGAGGGAATGGAAAGGATTAGAGAAAGTATATTGGCGGAAGCTAAGGCCCAGGCGGAAAGCATAGTTAAGGAAGCGGAAAGTAAGGTAAAGGAAATGGAAGAGCAGGCCGTTAAAAGGGCGGAGGAGAATACCAAAAACCGTTTAACCAGGGCGGAAGCAGAGGCCGAGGAGGCCCAAAAAAGGATGCTTTCCATGGCGGAACTCGAGCTCAAAAAACAAAGCCTGGAGGTAAAGCAGTCGCTTATTGATAAGGCCTTCGACAAAGCCCTTGACCGACTTAAAAACCTTCCGGAGGCGGATTATATCGGTATGATGGTATCCATCCTTGGAAACGCCGGCCTTACCGGCGGCGAAGAACTGGTTGTTCCGGCCGAGGACAGGGAAAGGTTCCAAAAAGGGCTTTTAAAGAAGATAAACGACCAACTGGGATTTGAACTGAAGCTGTCGGATGAGACCCGTAGCATGCAGGGCGGTTTTATTGTAAAGTCAAATGGAGTGGAGATTAACAACTCCTTTGAAACATTACTCAGGATGGAGAGGGAGAAAGTGGAGACCGAAATCGCGGAAATCCTTTTCCAACAGTAAGGAGGGTCCAATGAAGGATACAATGTTTTTATATGCAGTGTCCAGGGTAAAGGCCCTGGAAAACAACCTCCTTTCCAGAAGTACGGTAGACAGGATGCTGGAAGCCGGGACACCGGATGAAGCTCTGAAAATCCTCGGTGAGACCGATTACGGCAACTATTTCGGTGAGGTGGACAGCGCATACGACTTTGAAAAGGCCCTTGACCAGTCCTTAAGGGTGGCCTACAAGGCTATAGAGGATTCCACCGGGGACAAAAGGTTTACACTCCTTTCCAGGCTAAAGTACGATTTTCACAACTTGAAGGTACTGATGAAGGAGAAGTACCTCGGTGAAGACTATAAGTCCATCCTTTCCCATGCGGGCTCAATAAGCGTGGAGGCCCTGCGTAGGGCGGTGGATGACAAGGATATGGTTGGGTTTGCCCCGCATATAAGGGAGGCCTATGAAAAGGCTGCCGTGGATTTCGATCTTAACGGCGACCCGCAGAGGATAGACATGATACTAGATGGGGGGCTGTACGCTTACCTTTTGGAACTGGCAAAGGATGTAGGGGATGACGGTCTAATAGAGTTTATTAGGACCGAGATAGACCTTTTGAATATAAATACCCTGCTTAGAATAAGGAAGACCGGCGGGAGCGTAAAGCTTCTGGAAACGGCCCTTATAGACGGCGGATTCCTTGACAGGTCCTTCCTGGTCGGTTCCATGGGCGAGCCGGTAGGCAGCTTTGCCGATAGATTATCCTCCACACGATACGACAGGGTGGCAGTCGAGGGTATCGCATCCTTTATAGATACAGGCAGCACTACCGTACTCGAAAAAATATCGGATGATTTACTCCTTAATATGGCTAAAAGAGGCAAATACGCAGCCTTCGGTGTTCTGCCCATAATCGGATATCTTAAGGCCAAGGAGAACGAGGCAAAAGTGATAAGGATGATTATGGTGGGCAAGATTAACAAAATACCGGCGGAAATCCTGCGGGAAAGGTTGCGTGATTTATATGTATAGGGTAGGGGTTATTGGAGACAGGGATACGGTGCTTGCTTTTAAAGCTCTAGGCGTGGACATCTTCCCGGTAATAAGCCCGGAGGAAGCCAAAAAAGCCTTAAGAGCGATGGCAAGGGAAAAATACGCGGTAATATTTGTAACGGAGCAGATCTCCGTTCAGATTGAGGATATGATAGGCGAGTATGAAAACGAAGTTCTTCCTGCCATAATACCGATACCCAACAACCAGGGTTCTCTGGGAGTAGGCTTGAAAAAAATAAGAGAATCCGTGGAAAGGGCCATAGGAGTGGATATATTCTTCGAAAGAGAGGGAGAAGAGAATTGAAACAAGGTAGAATAACCAAAGTTTCCGGTCCCCTGGTAATGGCTGAAGGCCTCGAAGATGCCAAGATGTTCGACGTTGTAAGGGTTGGGCAGCAGCGTCTTATAGGGGAGATAATAGAGCTAAGAAGCGGCGTGGCCTCAATTCAGGTTTATGAGGAGACCGCGGGCTTAAGCCCGGGGGACCCGGTAGAGAGTACCGGCGCACCCCTAAGCGTTGAGTTGGCTCCCGGTATAATGGAGGGTATCTTTGACGGCATACAAAGGCCACTGGACCTTATCAGGGAAAGCGTCGGATCGTATATAACCAGAGGGGTTGAAGTTCCGGCCCTGGACCATGAGAAGAAATGGGATTTTGTTCCCACCGCCAAGGTGGGGGATGAGGTTACCGGTGGAGATATACTGGGGGTTGTTAAGGAAACCATCCTGGTGGAACACAGGATTATGGTTCCCCATGGTATAAAGGGCAAGATTGTAAAAATTTATTCAGGCGAAAAGACGGTAGATGAAACAATCGCGGAAATAGAGACACAGGACGGGGTCAAAGAGGTGCAGATGCTGCAGAGGTGGCCGGTAAGAAAGATAAGGCCCTATAAGGAAAAACTGCCGCCTCTCCAGGCTATGACTACCGGCCAAAGGGTTATAGACATGTTCTTCCCGGTGGCAAAGGGCGGAGTTGCTTGCATTCCCGGGCCCTTCGGAAGCGGTAAGACGGTGGTTCAGCACCAGCTGGCCAAGTGGGCGGAAGCGGACATTGTTGTATACATTGGCTGCGGCGAGCGCGGGAACGAGATGACCGACGTTTTGATGGAGTTCCCCGAGCTTATTGACCCCAAATCCGGCGAGCCGCTGATGAAACGCACGGTGCTTATTGCCAATACCTCCAACATGCCAGTTGCGGCAAGGGAGGCATCGATATACACCGGAATAACCATAGCGGAATACTTCAGGGACATGGGCTACAACGTTGCCCTAATGGCGGACTCCACTTCCCGGTGGGCAGAAGCCCTAAGGGAAATGTCAGGGCGTCTTGAGGAGATGCCCGGTGAGGAGGGCTACCCGGCTTACCTTACCTCCCGCCTGGCCGAGTTCTATGAGCGGGCCGGAAGGGTTGTATGTGCCGGAAGCCAGCACCGCGAGGGTACCGTAACCGCTATTGGGGCTGTATCGCCTCCCGGCGGGGACCTGTCCGAGCCGGTTACCCAGGGAACCTTAAGGGTTGTTAAGGTGTTCTGGGCCCTGGACGCATCCCTTGCGTACAGCCGTCACTTCCCGGCGATAAACTGGCTGACCAGTTATTCGCTGTACCTGGATACGCTGGAGGACTGGCTTAAGGAAAATGTAAACTCCGAGTGGGGAGAGCTTAGGGCAGAGGCAATGAAGCTTTTGCAGCTTGAGTCTGAGCTGCAGGAGATAGTGCGGCTGGTGGGTATAGACGCTTTGTCGGTTAAGGACAGGCTGGTACTGGAGGTAGCCAAGTCCATAAGGGAGGACTTCCTGCACCAGAACGCGTTCCACGAGGTGGACACCTACGCGTCGCTAAAGAAACAGTTTGAGATGTTAAAGACAATCCTCGTCTTCTACCATGAGGCCGAAAAGGTCATGGAGGCCGGTGCTTCCTTCAAGGATGTGGAAACCCATCCGGTGAGGGAGAGGATATCCAGGATGAAATACTATAAGGAAGATGAGATGGACAGGATAGAAGCCGTTAAAGAAGAGGTTAAGAAGGAACTGGAAGCATTGGTTTCAGAAGAAGGGGGTGGGCTGAGTGCTTAAGGAATACAAAACCGTCAGGGAAATCGCGGGTCCGCTGATGCTTGTGGATGAAGTAGACGGAGCCCACTTTGACGAATTGGTTGAGATAGAACTCCAGGGCGGGGAACTCAGACGTGGCAAGGTGCTGGAGGTAAACGGCGACAAGGCCCTTATACAGCTGTTTGAGGGCTCCTCGGGGATAAACGCTAACGAGTGTAAGGTAAGGTTCCTGGGCAAGGGTATAGAGCTGCCGGTGTCCTTGGATATACTGGGCCGTGTATTCGACGGTTTCGGAAGGCCGAGGGACAACGGGCCCAAGATAATACCGGAAAAAAGGCTTGACATAAACGGTGCGCCGATAAACCCCACCGCCAGGGATTATCCTTCAGAGTTCATCCAGACCGGCGTGTCGGCCATAGACGGGCTTAATACCCTTGTAAGAGGCCAGAAGCTGCCCATATTCTCCGGGTCGGGCCTGCCACACTCGCAACTTGCGGCGCAGATAGCCCGTCAGGCGAGGGTGCTGGGTACCGAAAGCAAATTCGCCGTTGTGTTTGCGGCCATAGGTATAACCTTTGAGGAAGCTAACTACTTTATTGAGGACTTTACAAGGACAGGGGCCATAGACCGTTCGGTGCTGTTTGTAAACCTTGCCAACGACCCGGCCATAGAGCGTATAGCAACGCCCAGGATGGCGCTTACCGCGGCGGAATACCTGGCCTACGAGAAAAACATGCACGTCCTTGTAATACTCACCGATATAACCAACTACTGCGAGGCCCTAAGGGAAATATCCGCAGCCCGTAAGGAGATACCTGGCCGAAGGGGTTATCCCGGCTACATGTACACCGACCTTTCCACCATATACGAGCGGGCTGGAAGGCTTATAGGCGCAGAGGGTTCGGTTACCCAGATACCGATACTAACCATGCCGGAGGATGACAAGACCCATCCGATACCCGACCTCACCGGTTATATAACCGAGGGACAGGTGATCTTAAGCAGGGAGCTGTATCGTAAGGGTGTAATGCCGCCGATAGACGTTCTGCCTTCATTGTCAAGGCTTAAAGATAAGGGTATAGGCGAGGGTAAAACCAGGGAAGACCATGCGGACACGATGAACCAGCTGTTTGCTGCCTATGCAAGGGGTAAGGAGGCCAAGGAACTTGCGGTTATCCTTGGTGAAGCGGCCCTTAGCGATACCGACAGACTGTTCGCACAGTTTGCCGACGAGTTTGAGAAAAGGTACGTTTCCCAGGGCGAAAACGAGAACCGCTCAATAGAGGAAACGCTGCACATTGGCTGGGACCTTTTGGCCATACTGCCCAGGGCGGAGCTTAAGCGAATCAGGGATGAATATCTTGACAAATATCTACCGGAAAAAAAGGAGTTGTAGGCCGTGGAGATACGAGTCAATCCAACCCGAATGGAGCTTTCAAAGCTCAAGAAAAGAATTGTGATTGCGAGGAGAGGCCATAAGCTCTTAAAGGACAAACAGGATGAGCTTGTCAAGAAATTCATCGATATGGTGAAGGAGAACAAGCATCTCCGGGAAGAAGTTGAGAAGGAACTGTCCAAAGCCTTCGGGCACTTTGTAATGGCGAGGACACTCATGTCGGACCAGGTGCTTGAGGAAAGCCTTATGTATCCGGTGGGTAAGGTGGATATAAAGGTGTCCCGGAGGAATGTTATGAGCGTGCGAATCCCTGATATAGAGGTAGTCTCCGGAGGCGAAGAGGACAGCAAAGAGCATAAGAGTCCCTTTGCCTACGGCTTTGCCGGCACCTCCGGCGAGCTGGACGATTCCATTTCAATACTGTCGGGGATACTGCCAAAGCTTCTTAAACTGGCGGAACTGGAAAAGGGCTGCCGGCTTATGGCTATAGAGATAGAAAAGACCCGGCGCAGGGTGAATGCACTGGAGTACGTAATGATACCCTCCATGTCCGAAAAGATAAAATACATTACAATGAAACTGGACGAGAATGAGAGGGGAAACGTCACCCGGCTGATGAAGGTCAAGGATATGATGTTGGAAAAGGGCGTTTAATAGGCGCCCTTTTTTTTTAGTGTTATGCTAATGCTAAAAGAAGCTGAGTGTAAAATATATCACAGGATAAAATAAGGTTGCAATAGGGGTGAAGGTGTGAAAAAAGGGGATGCCACACCGCTAAAATATATAGGCCTTATCATCCGGCTGGGGCTGTCCATGGCTCTGCCGGTTGTTGCTGGCGTACTGGCGGGAAGGTACCTGGACGGTAGGCTGGGCACAGGGAATGTGTTCCTGGTTATCTTTATAATTATCGGCACTCTTACATCCTTTAGAAATCTGTATCACCAGGCCTACAAAATCGCAAATAGAAAATGATACCATATATGGTTTAACGCGGCGCCTCTTTCGGCTCTGCGCCCGGTTTTTCAGGCAACCTGGCGGGGTTTGTATAAGGGGTGTTTTTTTTATTAGTCCCCGTAAAATTAAAAATTCACTCAATGGAAAGAAGATAAAGGGAAACTCATGCCCAAACAGGTAAGTATTACAATAGCAAAGGTAGTATACTGACGGAATTGATTTTCAAATACTATATACAACGCGCTTAAGACTTTGCATCATCTAACGTGTCATCCTGAGCGAA
>JAAYJF010000004.1 GCA_012523075.1 Clostridiales bacterium
GCCGTATCCAGGTACACCCAGGAATGAAAAAGGAAGAAATGGCCCAGCTGGCGCTGGAAGACGAAAGGGTTAGGGCCCATACCGATGGTGGCACTGTAAAAAAGGTTATAGTGGTACCGGATAAGCTTATTAATGTAGTATTGGGAGGGTAGTGGGTATGAAGGGAAAACTGCATCCTATTCTAAAAAGTATGATACCCATAGTGGGGGGCATAGCCAAGACCTTTGGGAAGAGCTGTGAAGTGGTGCTCCACGATATAACAGACCCCTATCATTCGATTGTTGCCATTGAGAACAGCCACGTCACCGAAAGGAGCCTTGGAGGACCAATGTCCCAGGCTAATATTGAGGCGATTGCAGCGGGGGGGTTCACCGGTGACCAGCTCAACTATACTAAAAAGACTCCCGATGGAAGGATACTAAAGTCCTCCACCATAGTAATAAGGGACGAGGACCAAAAGCCCATAGGCTGCCTCTGTATAAACTTTGATTTGTCGGAGTTTGTGATGGTAAGGAATTCTATTAACGCTCTGTGCTATACCGAGGAGCAGGAAGAAAACAAAACCGAAAAAGGATACCAGGGCACCAATATAAACGAGGTGCTGTGCAACCTCGTGACAAGCGTGCTTGATACCTTCGGACGGCCGGTGGCGTATATGACCAAGGACGACAAGGTGGAGATAGTTAGGACCCTGGACCAGAAAGGTGCGTTTCTTATTAAGGGAGCCATTGACTATGTTGCCAAGGTACTATGTGTTTCCAGGTACACCGTGTATAATTATCTGGATGAGGTAAGGGTAGGAGAATAAAATACAAGGAGGCATCCGCATGAAAAAGGAAATTGTTTCAACTCAAAAAGCGCCGGGGGCTGTAGGCCCCTATTCCCAGGCCGTTAAATGTGGTAATATGGTGTACACCGCCGGCCAGGTAGCGCTTAACCCCGAAACGGGGCAAATGGTGGAGGGCGGTATTGAGGAACAGACTCACCAGGTATTTGCCAATCTGAAGGCTGTGCTGGAGGCCGCCGGTACAGGCCTTGAAAACGTTGTAAAAGCCACTGTGTTCATAACGGATATGGAGAAATTCGGCGATGTTAACCGGGTGTATGGACAATACTTTACCGGCGATTTTCCGGCCCGGTCCTGCATTGAAGTGGGCAGACTACCAAAGGATGCGCTGGTGGAAATAGAAGTTGTAGCGGCGCTGTAATAAATGTAATGAGACTTCATGAAGATGGATTACCAGGCATACGTCATCTACGCTGCGCAAACCCGCAGTAATGCTCGTATGAGCTCGATGGCTCCGGGAATTTTCAAGAACTCGCCTAACGGCTCAAACACTTGAAAATTCTTATCCTCCGCCATCTGCGCTCCCTTTATTTGTGCGGGATAAAGCTCCGCTTCAGATGACTTTATGCCTGGTTACGATACGTTTCGATCCCAGTAGGCTTCATGAATATCCGCTTAAAAATGCTGTTTAAGGAATGGGGACCCACCTCTGCTGGATTAAGGTAAGGCGACACACCGCTTTTTGTGGGTATTCCTTGTCGCGGTATGTCCCCATTAGAATTCCTTGCTGAGGTATGTCCCCGATTGATACATGTAACCCATATAATGGAGCTTATTTTCTTCTGAAAATATTCCTTTTTCTTGTGTAGGTAAACCTGCTTCTCCTACGGCTTTTTACAATAAACCTGAAGGTTAGCACCGAAACCGGCAGAGCCAGCAGGAACCCAAACAACCCGTATTTTGAATTCCCCGGTTTTCCCTTGAACATGCCGGAGGCCGTAATGTTGCCTTTTTCATTTCTTTGAGCTATTAGCCTGACCGTTCCTACCGTTTTATCGCCGATTTTGTACTCAATATGCCCTACCCGTTCGCCGGAGGGCACGGTAGGCTTAACCGCTTCCATTATGATGTTCTCTTCTAGATGGGGCTTTTCAGCATCAATAGGATAATTATAATGGAAACCCTGTTCGGTGACTATTTCGACATCCAAGTTGGTGCCCAAAAACTCAACGCTGTCAATTACTTCGCCCTTTTTTATTACCGGTAGCTGCTGGAAGCTGTTAAAGGCATAATCCAGAAGGGCTGTGGTGTTGTCCCATAGGGTATTGCTGTTTTGTTCGTTTAGTATAACCGTTATAAACTCTTTTCCATCCCTTTGGGCGGACCCGACGAAACAGTGCCTGGCGGCAGTCGTATAACCGGTTTTAATCCCGTTTGCTCCATCGTATTTATGGGAGGTGTTCTTTATTAGCCTATTGCCGCTGTATAAATACCTGGTGTCCTGCATATTAGTCTCGGGTATTATGTATCTAACGGTGTTTACTATTTCCCTGAACTTTGGCAGCGTCATAGCGTGCCTGGCAATTAGGGCTATATCATAGGCACTGGTGACATGCTCCGTATCAGGCAGCCCGCTGGGGTTGGTGAAGTTGGTGTTTTTTGCCCCCAACTGAACCGCCTTGTCATTCATCATTACGGCGAACTCCTCAACCGAGCCAGCTATATATTCCGCTATGGCAATGGCGGCGTCGTTCCCGGATTCTAGCATAAGTCCATACAGCACCTGTTCAAGGGTTACCCTTTCACCCTCCAGCAGGTATATCCTGCTACCGTCTATATAGGATGCCCTCCGGCTTATGGGCACATAATCGTTTAAGTTTCCCCTTTCAAGGGCTAAAACGGCGGTCATTATCTTGGTTATGCTGGCCGGATAGGAAGCGGTATGGGCGTTTTTGCTGTACAATACCTGGCCTGTTTCTGCGTCCATCAGGATGGCCTTAGGCGAGCTAACATCTATCAAGGCAAAGGCCTCCAGGGGTACCAACCCTAGTGTCAGGAAAGTTGTAAGGACTATTATAGATGCGATTTTTTTCATGGCTCCCTCCAGTATTGAGTATAGGAATTGCGCACAGTAATAGTATAACAGATAATTTTACGTGTTTACAGGTTAAGGGGCGCATATCCATAAAATACATGGCGGGACAAGTGGTTCCAATTGGAAGGAAAAAATAGAAAAATATAGAATTGATACCATAATTGTTGAACGGGGAGGGTGGATGTATGAATCTCTCAAAAAGGGAATTAGTATTAGCAGGCCTAATTATAGTATTAGTGGCTGTAAATATAGGTCTTATTCTCAGGCTGGAAGGTTATGACAAAAGCAGCATGGATACCAATGACCTTGACAGTTATTTTGCCGAGGAGGTAGAATACAGCAGTGCCGAAATAGTGGTACACATAACCGGGCAGGTAAGAAACAGCGGAGTGTTCTACATATCTAAAGGGGCACGGGCCATCGATGCAATAAATGCGGCGGGGGGCGCTCTAGAGGAAGCGGACCTTGACAGCATTAACCTGGCAAGGGTTGTGCAGGATGGAGAAAAGCTTCATGTCCCTGCCGCCGGCGAAATCCGGGATAATAATATTGGCTTGGGCTATGAAGGCGGAGGGAATGCAACAATAGATATTAATACAGCCAGTGCTTCCCAGCTTGAAACGTTGCCGGGTATCGGGCCGGTGTTGGCCGGGAGGATTGTGGATTTCAGGGAAAGGGAAGGCCGGTTCCAAAAGAAAGAGGACATTATGAAGGTTTCGGGCATTGGCCCGAAGGTATACGAGAACCTAAAGGAAAGCATAACGGTCAGGTGAGTGCCGTTAATATTTTTTATTTTGTTACAGGTTCTTAAAGGAATTTTAGAAAAAGCGGAGAATATATATACAGTACGCATGTTATATAACTGGACCATGCAGTTATATATCAAAAAATGTTGATAAGGAGGGAAATTATGGAGTTTTTCATGGAATTAAACAGTCAGTTAAACAGCTTGGTTTGGGGTCCGTATATGCTGGTGCTTATAGTTGGTACCGGTGTGTACCTGACTACCCGCACTAATTTTATGTCAATAACAAAAATAGGCTATGTATTAAAAAACACTCTTCTTAAAATGTTTGAAAAGACAACTGTTGGAGAAGGGGAGATTACGCCCTTCCAGGCTGTTGCAACAGCTCTTGCAGCAACCATAGGTATAGGTAACATAGCCGGCGTGGCTACTGCCATCGCACTGGGGGGCCCTGGGGCCGTATTCTGGATGTGGGTGTCGGCGATATTCGGGATGGCCACAAAATACGGAGAAGTTGTGCTAGCCATCAAGTACAGGGAGAAGACCCCGGACGGTCGTTTTGTGGGAGGTCCCATGTACTATATCCGAAACGGCCTTAACTTAAAATGGCTTGCAGCGATTTTTGCATTCTTTGGAGCACTGGCAGCCTTCGGTATAGGCAACATGACCCAGGCCAATTCGGTGGCAGCCGCTATGGAGGCTACATTTGGCGCAAACAAGCTGGTTTCGGGAATAGTATTAGCAGTGGCAACGGCAGCGGTTGTACTAGGTGGGCTTAAAAGGATCGCCCAGGTTACCGAAAGACTTGTTCCGTTCATGGCAGCGTTCTATATCATCGGGGGAATAATAATTTTGATAATAAAAGCATCCAGTATTCCGGCGGCTTTCGGGCTTATATTCAGTTCGGCCTTTACAGGCACAGCAGCGGTGGGCGGATTTGCCGGTTCCACCATTATGATGGCAACCAGGTACGGGGTTGCCCGGGGAGTATTCTCCAACGAAGCCGGTCTTGGTAGTGCGCCTATAGCTCACGCTGCAGCCACCACCGACAGTGCGGTAAAACAAGGCCTGTGGGGAATATTCGAAGTGTTCATGGATACTATTGTGGTATGCTCAATAACAGCACTGTCCATAGTAGTAACCGGAGTATGGCAGACCGGCGAAACCGGTGCCGCTCTTACCACGGCAGCTTTCAATGAGGGACTTCCCGGACCCGGCGGTATTATAGTCGCAGTTGGCGTCCTGCTGTTTGCGTACTCCACCATCCTTAGCTGGGAGTATTACGGGGAGCGCTGCGCCGAGTATCTTTTTGGCAGCAAAGCAATAATGCCGTACAGGGTTATATGGATACCCTTCATATTGATTGGAGCTATAGGCGGGCTGGTTACGATATGGGATATCGCCGATACGCTTAATGGGCTTATGGCTATCCCCAACCTTATAGGCCTGCTTGGCTTAAGCGGTGTTATAATAAAACTTACCAAGGACTACTTCAGCAAAGAAAAAGAGGCATAATACAAAGGCCCCGGTTGACCCGGGGCCTTTTTCTTGAATATTTCCGGGGTATATGGGAAAATAAAGGGAGCAAATAAAACACCCGGGAGGAATATAAAGCTATGAACAATAGGGATGTATTGAGGCTGCTACCCTCGGTGGACCAGGTGCTTAGGAAACCCGAGGTGGCAGGACTTATAGAAAGCTATGCCAGGCCGGTAGTTACCGAAGCCTTAAGGGAAGTACTGCAGGAGGCCCGCAGCAGGGTTTTGGACGGCGGATTTGACCAAAACGCTGCCGCTTCCCAAGTAGAAAAGAGAATACTTGAGGCGCTGGAGGAAAGGCTGAAGATGAAGGGGCTGGGTATGCTTAAGGAAGCCATAAACGGCACAGGGGTGGTAATACATACTAACCTGGGCAGGGCCCCGGTGGCGGAAAGTGCCGTGGCCGACCTTTCAAGGCTGGCAGGGAGATACATTAATCTTGAATATAACCTACAAAGGGGCGAGAGGGGTTCCCGTCATGACCTGGTAAGGGACCTTTTATGCAGCGTCACCGGTGCGGAGGATTGCATAGCGGTAAACAACAACGCAGCGGCGGTGCTGCTTACGTTAAGTGCCATGGCATCGGGCAAGGAAGTAATTGTATCAAGGGGGGAACTTGTGGAAATAGGGGGGGCATTTCGCGTACCCGAAGTGATGGAACAGGGCGGTGCCAGGATTGTGGAAGTAGGCACCACAAACAAGACCTATATCCGGGACTACAAGAAGGCCATAGGTGAAAACACGGCACTGCTGCTTAAGGTACACACCAGCAATTACCGTATTTGCGGATTTACAGAGGCGGTCTCCCGGGCGGAGCTGGCCGCCCTTGGCAGGGAGTGCGGTATACCGGTGGTGGAAGACCTGGGCAGCGGTGTGCTGGTTAACCTTGAAGAGTACGGAATTGCCGACGAACCAACGGTTCAGGACAGTATAAAGTCGGGTATAGACGTAGTAACCTTTAGCGGTGACAAGCTGCTGGGTGCTTCACAGGCGGGGATAATCGCCGGTAAGGCTGAGTATATAAAAAGAATTGCAAAGCACCCGCTGGCCAGGGCTGTCCGGGTGGACAGGCTTACGCTGGCGGTCCTTGAAAGCACGCTGAGGATATACGCCGAAGGGGAAAGGGCCTGCGAAAGGATACCGGTACTGGGTATGCTTACTACACCGATGTCAAAGCTCCAGCAGCGGGCAGAGCGTCTTATGGAGCTTCTGACAGAAATAAAACCCCACGCCGCAATAAGTATAGATAAGGAATACTCCCAGGTGGGAGGTGGTTCATTGCCCCTTGAGAGGATAGAAACCCGCGTACTGGTCATCCAGCCAAGGCAAATGGCGGTAAACGAACTGGAAAAAGGCTTAAGGATGGCTAAGGCCCCTGTGATAGGAAGAATCGCTAGGGACAAATTTCTGTTAGACGTAAGGACAGTATTTGACGACCAACTGCCGGTGCTGGCGGAAATGCTGACCAATGTACTGGCGGGGAGGGATAGCAGTTGAGCAATATAATAATAGGCACTGCCGGCCATATAGACCACGGAAAGACCACGCTAATTAAAGCCCTAACCGGAAGGAATACCGACAGGCTTAAGGAGGAACAGGCAAGGGGAATATCCATTGTTCTTGGATTTACCTATTTTGACCTGCTGGACGGTAGGAGGGCTGGCATAGTAGACGTACCCGGCCATGAAAAGTTTATAAAAAATATGCTGGCAGGGGTGGGCGGACTGGATATGGTGCTTCTGGTGGTGGCAGCCGATGAGGGAATAATGCCCCAGACCGTGGAGCACCTTAACATCCTTGATATTTTGAGGGTCAAAAAGGGAATAGTGGTAATTACAAAGGCGGATATGGTGGAAGAGGAATGGCTTGAGATGATTATGGAGGAGGTAAAAGAAAAAATAGAGGGCACTTTCCTGGACGGTGCTCCGGTGATACCGGTATCATCGGTTACCGGAGCCGGCATTGATAGTCTAGCAAAGGCCATAGGTGAGATGACGGCGGAATTGAAAACAAAAAACTATGATACCCTGTACAGGCTTAACATTGACAGGGCCTTTTCCATAACAGGGTTTGGCACCATAGTTACTGGGACGCTAATTTCCGGTAAGATGGAAGAGGGCCAGAAGGTGTGCATTTATCCCGCCGGTATAGAGGCCCGGATAAGAAACCTGCAGGTCCATGACCGGGACGTGGATACCGCTTACGCCGGCCAGAGGCTGGCGGTCAATATCGCCGGGGTAAAAAGGAACCAGGTCCAGCGAGGGGATGTGATAGCCCCCGCCGGGGCACTGCAACCCACCATGATGATGGACTGTCGTTTGCGGCTTGTTAAAGATACCCGTTGGACTATTGAAAACAGGGACAGGGTCCGGCTTCATATAGGAACAAGGGAGATTTTATGTAGGGTTGTACTGCTTGACAGGGAAGACCTTGGCCCGGGACAAGAGTGTTATGTGCAGTTGCGGCTGGAGGAAGAGTCGGTGGCTTTAAGGGGAGACCGATTTGTTATTAGGAGCTATTCACCCATGGAGACCATTGGAGGAGGGGTAGTACTGGAGCCAAATCCGCCCAAAAGGAAAAGGTACAATAAAGAGACGATAGAGGAGCTTAAGCTGAAGGAAAGCGGCAGCCCGCTGCAAGTGCTGGAAAAGATTATTAATTTAAACAGCGGCTCCTTTCCCGGTAGGCCGGAACTTGTAAAACTAACCGGTAAAAGCGATGAAGAGCTACAGCCCATGCTGGAAGAACTGGTGGAAAGCGGTGTCATTAGAGAGTTCCAAAGCGGTAGCCAGAAAGTTTATATACACAAAGGGTACTATTCGAGGCTATTGTCCAGCGCGGATGTTCTGCTACGGGAATTCCATGGCCAGTATCCGCTGCGGGGCGGCATGCCGGTGGAGGAGTTCCGGAGCAAGTTGTTTGGCGGCCGCAAAGGGAGCTTTACCGATGAGCTGTTAAGAAGCATGGAGCAAGAGGGTGCCATAAACGTGACGCCCCGGGTGGTACACCTATCCGGCTTTGAAATTGAGCTCACACCGGAACAACGGGATATAAGGAGCTATATACTGGACCTTTTGGAGGGGGAAGGCTATTCGCCTCCCGGAATAAATGAGTTGTTAAAAAGAAGCCCTTACGGCGAGTATAAGACGGCTGAGGTTTTGGGTATGCTGGTTGAAACCGGCGAAGTAAAACGCATAGGCGAGGACACGGTGTTTTTGAAGGACTACTACGACGGTGCGGTGAACGCCGTGGTGGAACACATCAAAATAGAAGGAAATATAAGCCTTGCAGCCCTCCGGGACCATTTGGGTACCAGCAGAAAATACGCCATGGCCCTTTTGGAGGAGATGGACAGGGACAGGGTAACCAAAAGAGTAGGGGACAACAGGGTTTTGTACCGATAATTTATAACCAAACACGTGACTGGGAGGAGTCAATTTGTCTGTAATAGACTTAAAATTTGGGAAGAATACAGTAAAGATCGAAGTACCGACCCAAAACCTTATGGATGTTTTGGAAGGAAGATTTAAAGAGGTAAGCATTGACGAGGATTATGAAAGTGAACAAATCCTGCAGGCATTACAGCACCCAATCGGCACCCAAAGGCTTTCAAGTTTGGTAAAAAGGGGACAAAAAATTGTAATAATGGCCAGCGACATAACGCGGCCTTCACCCACCCGGAAGCTCCTTCCGCCACTGCTGGAAGAATTGTTCCGGGCGGGCGTGTCCAAAGAGGATATTACCATAATATTCGGTATGGGGATTCACAGGCACCACACCCGGGAGGAGCAAAAAGCCCTGGTGGGCGAGCAGGTATTTAACGATATAAAATGCGTTGATAGCAATAAGGAAGAGTATGTAAACATAGGCAGCACAACCCGTGGTACTCCGCTTAATATTTGCCGCCCTGTGGTGGAAGCGGACGTGAGAATCTGTACCGGAAACATAGAATACCATTATTTTGCCGGCTATTCCGGGGGAGCAAAAGCCATAATGCCCGGGGCGGCGGATTATGAAAGTATAAAGCACAATCACAGCCGTCAACTGGAAAAGGGTGCCGAGACGGGCAGGCTGGAGGGAAACCCTGTCCGGGAGGACATGGATGAAATAGGGCGTATACTGGGGATAACTTTTATCCTGAATGTGGTGCTAAATGAGAAGAAGCAGGTGCTGAAGGCCTTTGCGGGACACTACCTTAAGGCCCACCGGGCCGGGTGCAGGTACCTGGACTGGCTGTACAGAATAGATATCCCCGAGCCTGCCGATATTGTCATAGTGTCCGCCGGGGGCTATCCAAAGGACATAAACCTGTACCAGGCCCAGAAGGCTCTGGACAACGCAAGCCATGTGGTAAAGCCGGGGGGCATAATAATACTGGTGGCGGAGTGTAGTGAAGGGTACGGGGAGGATACCTTTGCCCGATGGATTGGGGAAGCGGGCCTGCCCCAGCACCTTGAAGACCGGCTTAAGAAGGAATTTGTACTGGGCGGACATAAAGCCGCCGCCATAGCCAGGGTGGTAAAAAAAGCCGAGGTGTTTATGGTTTCGGCCATGAATGAAAGGGATATTAAAGCAGCATTTTTCACAAAAAAGGAATGGGTACAAAAAGCTCTTGATGAGGCCATCAGCATTGTCGGAAAGCATGCGAAAGTGCTGGTCATACCCCAGGGCGGATCGGTATTCCCGAGCGTTATATAATAATGGATGCATGATACAGACGGCTAGAAATAAATAAAAGCCCCGTTTCTTCAATGTATAATCGAAGAAAGGGGCCTTATAATGGCGATGCCAATTATTGAGACAAAGCGTCGACGCCCGACCAGTAGAATATTTTTATGCCTGCTTGGATTTTTTGTCCTGTGTAGCCAGTGATACTACTACAAATACTACCAGGGACACCAAAGCCGCATATATTTCAGCCGGTGCGCCAAAGATATTGGCGCTTGTCAGAATACCCCACAGCGCAACTATGGAGCCGATAATAAGCGATGCCAGTGCCCCCTGCCTGGTGGCTGACTTCCATAAAACACCGCCCATTACCGGTATGAATACCCCAGCACTGTACATGGTATATGAATAAATAAGTGCGTCAATTATTCCGGGCATGATAAGCGCTATCAAAAGACCCAGTATGCCTATTATAAACGTGAAATTCCTGGATATTTTAAGCAATTTCTTTTCATCTTTAATCTCGTCCATTTTGAACGTTTCTATCCAAAAGTCTTTTACTATATGGGATGTGGCTGCCGTCAACAGGGAATCCGCTGTGGACATTATTGCGGATAATATAGCTGCTAAAACTATTCCTCCAATTACGGGATTCATGAGGTTATTTACTACCCAAGGGAATGCACCACCCCCACTTTCCAGGTCGGATAAGGCCCTTGCTCCCATGCCAATAATGGTGGGGAAAAAGCTGATTATTACCAGTAGAATACCACCGAGCACCGATGCGTTTCTGGCTACATTTCCGTCCTTTGCCGCAAATAACCTTTGGTAGAAGTCCTGGCCAATAAGGGTGTACATTACCGTTGGCAGCAGTAGCCATATTATGCTTGACATCCCGAGACCCCCGAAGCTAAAATAGC
>JAAYJF010000176.1 GCA_012523075.1 Clostridiales bacterium
CGGCTATATTATGTCTACCTCACTTAGCTGGTCTTGTTGTGATGCCTTTTTTTGTGCTGAAAATCTCTGGAGTTTTATATAGCTTTTTCTTCAAAAACCCTTGACTTTAATTAGCTGGTCTTAAAATCTTAATGCGCTTCATCTATTACCAATAAAATGTCTAATATTAAATCTTAAACCCATACCGTTCAAGTCTTTCTCTACACATTTTCCTTTCCTCATCAGTGAAAAGTTCATTATATTCCGGCTTTAATACATGAGCTTCAACTGAAAGATCAAGTCTTTTATGATTACGTAGGATTTCGAACCCATCGGTCCTACCATCCTTGGCTATTAGTATTTTAGCCGCTTTAACGCCGCCTTTATCAGAAAGAAGCTGCAAAAATCGAGTAGCATTGTATCCCAGCTCTTTTTTGGCTGTCAGGTATATATTCTTCATATCTTCATTAAATCTCTTCTCCAACTGATTTATGTATTCAACCCCTCCCTCTTTTATTTTTAGTTCACTCATAAACTTCGGGTTAATTGTAAGATATCCTCTTTCATTATGGCACACCTCAGCCCAATCCAGTATTGCAGCAATTACAAAACCTGGTCCGAAAGCAGTATCACCAAGTCGTGCTCCATGCACTTTATGAGCAATATAGCCTTCGACAGAATTAAGCGGTAAATCATCGCTCCCGAGCCTTGCTCCAGAGCGGGCTTTACCTTTCACAGCCTTACCATCATTTTGAACCACCACTTCAACAGCAGCTTCAAAAGCCTGCCATGTTAGTTGATTTGCTGGCGGAATCTTGGGTGAAACCAAGCCATTGCCATTTGGGTCAAAACCAATCTCACAAAGTCCACCACTGTATAGCGGTATTAAAGCTCGACCGCCGCTGGCATTTAGCTTTTCTTTAATTCTCTTAACAACCAGACTATCAGTTTCTGTGATAGGTTGAACGCCTGTGGTTATCATAAAAACTTCATTCTTTTCTTCACTATTGATTGGGGATAGATTAAGTTTATCCAGTATATCGTTGAATTTCTTTTTCACTGCCGGATAAGACATCTCCAGCTCAATCTGAATGGTCTTGAAGTTTCCCTGGGCTTTAAGAAAGTATTCAACAAAATCAAGCTCATCTGTCGTGAGATAATCGAAATTACTGAGAGGAAAATTACCATTTAACTCTAATTCACAGTTGTCACATCTCAGATGTTTTGCAATTAATTTTTCATTACATCTTGGGCATATGGCCACTAAGTCTTTTACCATAATATCCCTCCTCATTTATGGCTATTATATCCATTAAATTAATAGTTGTCAATATAGTTTGTAATTTATTTTATAACTACTTTTTCAACAACAAAAAAACACGCCTGTCGACGTGTAACCTTTTTTTGCAACGAGTTCAAACCGGATAGTTATATCTGGAGTTTATTGTTGCTTTGAACTTTCTTTTCGTCTTTAAGTATATGTTATTGTCTCTCATTAGAGGGGATACACGGTTTTTGCTACAACTTATACCTTTAGCTTTTAAACTTGCAGTGAGCCTGGGACTACCATATATACCGCGGGATCAATTATGAACCTGCTTTATGTTTTCCGTATGACGCTTGCTCTGTGGGCGGTTTAGCCAGGAATAATACCCACTCTGGGATACATCAAATAGGCGGCATAGCTTCTCCACCCCATACCCGGAGTGCTACTTGATGAATTCGTACTTCTTCAGAGGTTCTTTGCGAAGTTGCCATCGTTTTTTTAATATTGTAGCCTCCTCCTGGAGATCCGCTACCTGTTTCCTAAGGCGCCTAAGTTCCTCACCTTCAGGTTTTAGGTTACCACTGCTGGAAAAGCTTTATCACCATCGGCATTGAACTGCTTGATTCACTTATGCAGGATATTAACATGGATCCCGAGGTCATTGGCTACCTGTGCATTGCTTGAATTTCCTATGGTAGCTAACCTGATAGCTTCCAGTTTAAAGGCTTTATTATATCGTACTACATCTCCAATTGGACATCCTCCTTATGACTTTATTATACCAGCCATTCTGAATGTCCATTAATTCGGGGGAAGTTCAAGGGGTGGCCTAGGTCACCCCTAAAATCCAGTTCCTCCACCTCATACTTCTGCATTTTTTGATATGCATGAGTATATATCTGAGTAGTAGAAATAAACTCATGACTGCGAATGTCAATGAATATTTGAGCCACGTGACCATGAATTTTTGAGCCACTGTGATTACCAATTACTGAGCCACCTTGCAGTTACTTACCCTTTCTGTTCTATCGTTCTTTGACAAATAAATATGCAGTATTCCTTTAGCCGTTTTCCATCCGATAGGATGGGTTATTCATGTTCAAAATATGGGATCTAAACGTTAACCGGTCCACCAGTGCTGCGGTTAAGGTAGGGCTTTCAAACAGTTCTGTCCAGCGTGAGAACTCCAGGTTGGTACTTATGATTACACTTGCTTTTTCTGCACGATCAGAGATAACCTTAAAAAGTAGCTCCGACTGATGCCTGTTAAAGCTTAAATATGACAGTTCATCAATAATCAAAAGGTCAGCCTTTTGGATTTTACGCTCCAGCTTTAACAGTTCTTTACTGTCTTTTGCCTCTACCAGCATAGTAGCCAGGGTGGCAGCGGGTTTAAACAATACTTTTCTGCCTCAAATTGTTTTCCTACCGTCTGATCCCTGCCCTGGATCCGGTGGCTGCGATAGTTAATCGTAATGCGTAGGTCGTGGGTTCAAGTCCCATCGTTGGCTCCAAAAGCTGCCCTGCAAAACTTGCGGGCAGTTTTTTTATACCTTGAATCTGACAACTTTTGAATACCATTCTCCGGCGGTTGTACGAATAGTAAAAAGCCGCATGAAACCCCGGAATTCTATGGATATTATGTTACAATTATCGTATAATAATAGTATAATAAAAGAACCGGAGGTATTTGTCATGCAGATAAAATCTTCAACAGCGTTGCGAAACGACTATGGTACGATTTCCAAACTGGCCCGTCAGACGGCCGAGCCGATCTATATTACAAAAAATGGCGAGGGAGACCTGGTGGTTATGAGCATTGAGGCTTTCGAGCAGCGGGAAAGGATATTGGAGCATCGTGCAAAGGTTTTGGAATCCGAGTTTTCCAGGTTATCGGGAGAACCAACCTATAGCGTGTCTGAAGTAAAAAAACGCTTAAAGGAGAAGTATTCCCATGCATGAAGATAAGGTTAAAATACTTACACCTGCCTTGAATGACATTGACCGAATTGCAGACTACCACTTGATTGCAGTCGGCCCTGTTTCTGCGGAAAAGATTACCGATAAGCTGCTAGAATCCATTGAAAAGCTTAGTGAGTACCCTTTGATGGGCACCGAGCATTCGGACCCCGTTTTGCAAAAGAAAGGGTACCGCAAGCTGGTATGCGGCGAATACATATGCGTCTACCGGCTTATTGACGACACCGTTTATATCTATCGAATAGTTCATGGCTCGACCGATTACCCGAAGCTGTTTAGATAGCCGAAATAGATATTAAAGACAAATACTTGCAGATCCCCTTATACCGTTTTCTCCTCATACGTCCCCATTTCATATAAATTTCACATTTTTTTTGCAATCCGGATGTAAAATGAAACTGGCGGCACTTCGCCGTATTTTCCCGTATTGGCCAGTGCCCCGGAATATATGGAAGATTAAAACTTGGGGGTGATGTATGTGCAGGAGAGAAAAGCCGACAGTATGGCTCAAACGGTAAAACAGGCCCAAACAGCGAAGGGTGTTCACGGATTGCTGGCTTCTATCGTTTTCGCAGCCATAATTGTCGTGATTGCTTTGTTCACAATACTCCTTGGGGCTAAATGGTACATACCCGCTATCATGTTCTTTGTCGCAGCAGCGGTGGTGCTTTTAAGCGGCGTCAGCCTGAAAAGAACCTCAAAGGTGGACCTGGATACACTGAACGAACCTGAACCCGAAAACGTTGCACTGGAGCAGGGTGAAGCGGTTGCCCACGTGATACCCGCTGTCATGCGCTACCTTGTGGCCCGCAGCACCGAGTATATGGGAGCCGGGAAGGTCCATCACCCGGAGAATGCTTTGATTGTTACCAATAAGGCCGTGTGGGCGCTTACCGTGCCGCTGGCCGGGGTAGATAAGGTGGTGTCCGGGCAGGATATAGGCAAGCTGCAGTGGATGCTGTCCTATAAAGACATAAGCGATAAGCTGCAGGAAATGCTGACTTCCTTATCCCTGGAAGAAGTGTTTTCTCAGGGCAGGGCCAAACGCCTGATGGGGCTGGAAGAGCTTAGGGAAGCCAAAACCCGCCCCTTAAGCCAGGATATACGCCTGGTAAGGTCGGACGGTAAAACGTTCAGGTATTCCATCAGGGTAAAAGAGGATTACCTAAAGGCCAAAGAAATATTCAACATCTCATGAACAAAATAAGCCCCCTGCAAAAGCACATGCGGGGGCTTTCTTTTTATGACAGCTTATGCGCGCCCATTAATCACCGCTTCCAGCCTCTCATCCGGTTTAATCTGAAGGTCCTTTTCGTAGCGCCTGGCAAAGTCTTTGTAAAGTCTTGCCGCTTTGCCAAAGGTACCGGTACAGTGTATTGGATGAAGCCATGGCGGTATTGCCTATTTCATCAAAATAGCAGGTGCTGGCATCCAAAAGTTCCAATGCGTTTTCTATGTCGTGACGCCGGTATGCGGCCATGGCCTCCAGCCTTTTCCCGAATCCCAGCAGGTATTTGTAATCGTACTTTCCACTAACAGCATTCATCCCGGCAACAGCCCGGGACTGCATTTCGTTTTCACCTTTATCCTGCTCTCCGCCAGATCGAGGTCTCCGAGGCAGCAATACGCATGGGCTGCCCCTGTTCCCCTTTGGATAGAGCATAAGCCCTCCTGCGAAGCTTTTCCAGTTCTTTGACATCATTGCGCTCGATGTATATCTGCGACATGGAGATTAATGCATGCAGCTGCATTAAACGATCATCAGACTGCCGGAACACCTCCAGGGCACGCTCCAATAATTGGATGGCATCGGAGGGTCTCTTAGGAAAAGTGATAAAACTCTTGATATACAGCAGATAGCCGTTGTTGTTCACCACCTTTTCCGGCAGGAGCTTAAACCACAGCCGCAGTTGGTCAATCGTTTCAAAGGCAAGCAGATTGACTCTTTCCCTTTTAGGGTAAGGAGGTTGGTTTCGCAGCGGCTGCTAATAATCAATGCACAGTGCGGGGGCAGGTTATCGATAAAAAACCGAAGGGCGTTATTGATTTCTGGGACATCCCGGACATGATGAAAGTCGTCAAGTACGATGAAGGTCTTTACACCGGAGTGCTTATTCTCTAAAGCCCACAGCTCCTGGCAGAACAGGGCGTTAATGTACTGGTGCTGGGCGGCTATATCACCGCAGCTATCCAGGTAGGAACGCGGCTCTTCCCAAACCTTCTCATCCTCGGGGAAAAGCGTCTCGGTAAGGTGCTTATAATAAGAGGGCAGGTCTCTGTCTGTCTCATCCAATCGATACCAGCAGATTCGTCCGCCTCTTGATTTATACGCTTTAAGTGTGGTTACGATAAGGGTGGTTTTGCCGTACCCGGCCGGGGCCGTGACTAATACAACCGGCTTCTCGTGTATGGCCTGTGTCAGTCCCCGGAGACGCTCGGTCATGGTCGCCATCGACGGCAGCTGAGGCATAATCAGCCTACTCCTTATCGCAGTGACCCCGCTAATAATAATCCACCCCACATCGGAGCTTATTCCTATTATACTATTTATTTAACAAAAATTTCATATTATTTTTACGATTTTTTCCCATTGACCGGACAAATTCCTATAATGTATACTATACCCCTGTAAGGTACCTTTAACTCTTTATATTATACTTAACGGAGGTAATGCTATGAAGAGAAAGTCTTACTTAAATTGGTCCTGGATTTTTATGATTGCGTTTATAGTGCTGTCGGTACTTGATATACGGTTCGGACTGCTGGGGATTATCTGTATGACGGTGCCCCTTTACCATGCCCTTCGCGGCAGGGGGAAAATTCACTGCTCCCACTACTGTCCCCGGGGCTCACTTCTGGGGAGTTTTCTTAAGAATATCTCCCTGGGGAACAACCTTCCGCCCTTTATGAAACAAAAAACCGTAAAAAACATACTGCTTACGTTTATGGTGGTTATGTTCTCCATATCCCTTGTCCGTGCCGGTTTGAACTTTGACAAAATCGCCTTTTCCGTTTTCAGGATGATGATGTCCTCGCTGGCAATAGGCGTTATTATGGGGATTGTATTCAAGCCAAGGAGCTGGTGCCAGATTTGCCCCATGGGCCACGCCACTTCTCTTTTGAAGTAGACGGCAGGGCGGCCCTTTAACCATCGGCCAGGTTTTTTCCATTGAAAAAGCAGCGGATTTATGGCGGCAAATCCGCTGCTTTTTTTGTTGCGCTGTTTCCTTTTTTAAGCCGGCAGTCTTACGTGGCTATCAGAAAACCTTATGGGCTTATTGGAGATTTGGTGTGCAGGTTTGCGGGGCTACGATGTTTTAGGGCGATACTTTTTCTTTGATAGCACCTTCGATGAACTGATTCAATGAAATACCTCTAACTGCTGCCTCACGGGCAGCCTTGCGGTGCAGTTCCGGTGATATCCTAATATTGAAGCTTCCCTTATATGCTTTCTGCGGCTGTTTTCCATTCATTTCGCATAGTTTCACATAATCTTCAACGGCTTCATGAAATGCCAGCTTAAGTTCTTCAACACTGCTGCCTTCGAAGCCGACCGAATCATCTATGCCTTCGATTTTTCCGTAAAAAACTTCATCATCGGTACTGTAGTGTATCGAACCAATAAAGTCTTTATGAAACATAACATCCTTCATGAATTAAATCACTCCTTGGTTTCTTAAGGTTTGTATCAACTCATCTATTTGATACATTTTTAAAGTATTTTGCGAGTGCGGCTTATGCAAGCTGATTATATGTTTTGTCTTAATATGAACAAAAGCCGTTCTTGAGCCTGAGGTATGGCCCCTTTTTTCCTCTTTATAGCCAAATTGGCTTAGAAGCGTTTTGGCTTCATCATAAGTAAAATCCCGTGGCCTTGTTAACAGCTTTTCCACCAGCTTATCTCTTTTACTCATTCTCTACTATCCTTTTCATTTTTCTCTACAGTATAATTTTATCCACTAAAAGGCGAGATTGCAACTAAAATTTAGTTGCAATCTCGCCTAATTTTCAGATCATAGACCCGTCATGTTTTAAATAGTCGACTTACACTCATCCCGTCAAAACCCATTACTCCAGCACATCTTCTCCAAACAGCTTTTCAGAGAGTGTCTGCCCGCCTTCCTTTACAACTTGCTTTAAAGCATCATAGGATATCCCGGCCAGGTCATCCCGCAAGAACTCTCTTGATGACCATTCGTCTCTTTGCCCAGCACTTATTAGCCCTATCTGCGCTGCAAAGTCCAGGGCGTCAGCGTATGTAAAATCTTCTCCGTCTCTGTCCGAATAGCCCAGCGCCCGAAGTACAAAGGTCACATACATCTGAGCCGTACACTCTCCTTCCGACCCGAACCCGGTGGACGAAACCCCTGCTGCAAGCCCGTTTTTGTAAAGGTAGCCCACATAAAAGCCGCCCCATTCCGGAACATCCCCAAAGGGGTGAGGATTGTTTTCCTCTCTGGCCTGCTCTTCCTTGCCAAGTAGCCTTGTAAGCATAACCGCCGCCTCCATGCGGGTCGCCGGGCGCTCCAGTTCAAAACCCTTTTCTGTCCCCACGAAAACCCCAAGGGGTTTTAGTGCTTCGGCCTTGTCGGCGTTTGAAAGAGCCGGAGCGTGGGTATCACTAATGGGAACATCCTCTTTTAGCTCACTAAAATCTTTCGGTACCATCATCCCGCTACGTATTTTCACAGGTTCCAAGTATATGGAAGATATGCCGTTCCCAACCTGGCCATATTCATTCTTCCCCCAGGCATATAATGTTCCGTTCTTATCTAAAGCTAATACTGTTTGTGCTTCAGTTACTGCTGCATTGTTTGTTTCAACCCTTACTATGTTGTTAAGAATAGGTTTATCCTCGCCAAGTCGGAATAAAGTACCATCGGTTTTTACTATTAACGGGGTAAGACCTCCGGATATATCTTTGACGCCGTCCATATATTTTTCCGGCTTATACCGTTTCCCGCCGAAGAAATCATCATTATGTGAAGCAGCTACGATAAGCTCACCATCTGAAGTAATTGCATAAGTATAAGAGTAAATCATATCCCTTTCAGCAATCAATTTTATTGTATTAGTAGGTAACTTGTAAGGTTCGCCGGTTACTGCGTCCTTCTCGGCCTCGGGATAGTATTGCCACTCACGTGCCGAGTGCGGATATACAATTCTGTTGCTGTAGATAACTCCATCATCTGCTATATATACATATCCTCCTTCGCATGAAAACGCGATAACACCCTCTGCTTTTTTTTGAGGTGGCTTTGCGCTGTTTTCAAAATAATTTTCAGTATTCCCCCATGAATAGAATACATTGTCATTGCTTAATGCGGCAGAACTGTTTCCACATGCGCCAATACTTTTAATGCCATCCATTATTCTGATTGGTTTAGCAGAATCCTTGGTTGTGCCGTCTCCTAGCTTCCCATATGAATTATCTCCCCATGCCCAAAGAGACCCATCATTTTTTAAAACCAGCCTGTGTGTTGATGCAGCTACAATCGCTGCGGCATCATCAAAGACTTTGACAGGCGTAAGAGAAACCAAATCGCTTTCGTTCTGCGTTGAAACGCCGCGGTATTCTGCATAACTGTCGTCTTCTGTACAGTTCTTAATTTTGCCCCATGCCCATACTGTGCCATCATTCTTTAATGCCATGGAATATGTCACAGAGACTGAAATATCTTTAACATCAGTCATAATTTTTTGTGGCTGCTCTATATAACGGTATTGCCCGTTTCCAAATTGCCCTGCATGGTTCGAACCTCGTGCCCATAGACTTCCATCACTTTTAATCGCAAGTACGTAGGTTGCATCTGCAGACGCTGCCACTACATCATCCATAGCCTTATAGGGCACACCCCGAATAATACCGGGATATAATGAGTAACCCCACCCCCATATCCAGAGACTACCGTCTTCTTTGATTGCCATGGAATTCTGTTCTCCTGTATCAATATACTTTACATCCTCCATGATTTTTATCGGAGTATACCTATCATCAACGCCGGGATTGGGAAGAACACCATAACCCAACTCCCCATGGTCACCTTTCCCCCAAGACCATACCGTTCCATCGTTTTTTAATGCTATTGTATGATGCGAACCACAAGAAACGGATTTGACATTGTCAAGGATTTTTTTCGGAGTGTATCGGGGTTCAGTCGTTCCATCACCTAAAGAGCCACACCGTGTGTTTTCCCCCCACGACCATGCTGTTCCGTCCATTTTAACTGCAATAGTAAATCCATACCCGGCAGACGCTGATCGAACATTATCCATGAGTTTTGTCAATGTATCTGTCTCCACATCTATTTCATAGAGTTCCCCGTTTCTTGTTACAATCAAAGCTGCTTGCATATTAGTCGAAATTGAAGAAACATTCTCAAAAATTTTTTTAGGCCTTTCAACTTCTGCCCCCCAGGTGTGCAAATCTCCTTCCGCAGTCACAGCATAGTTTTTAGTGCTCGCACTATCAACAGCGACTACATTATCTAAAATTCTTACAGGTGTTAAGACATACTCATCCGTTTGACCGGGAAATCGACTATACCCATTAGATCCGCATCCATAGAGGCTTCCATCAGCCATGACAAAAAATGATTCATTACCACCAGTATGAAGGGGTTTCTGCAAAATAGGTAATAGTTTATGTGTTTTTTCCATACCATAAGCAGGTATTGTGTAAAGGCTTATAAGTAATGCGACTATCAGTATTAACACCATGTTTCTCATTGACTCCATATCCCAACCTCCCCCGTGGTTAATTATGTGCGGTTAATTATGCATATCACATTTTCCAATTAAACCTGTTACTCCAGCACATCTTCTCCGAACAGTTTTTCTGAAAGAGTCTGCCTCCCTTCCTTTATTTCCTGCCTGAGAGCATCATAGGATATCCCGGCCAGGTCATCTCGTATGAATTCCCTTGATGACCATTCGTCTCTTTGCCCCGCACTTATTAGCTCAATCTGCACGGCAAAGTCCAGGGCATCAGCGTAGGTAAAATCTGCTCCTTCTTTATCCGAATAGCCCAACGCCCGCAGTACAAAGGTCACATACATCTGCGCAGTACATTTGCCTTCCGACCCAAACTGTGATTCTGAAACCCCCGCAGCAAGCCCGTTTTTATAAAGGTATCCCACATAAAAGCCGCCCCATTCCGGAACATCCTCAAAGGTATGGGGGTTGTTCTCCTCTCTTGCCTGTTCTTCCTTGCCCAGGAGCCTTGTAAGCATAACCGCCGCCTCCATGCGGGTCGCCGGGCGCTCCAGTTCAAACCCCTTTTCCGTTCCTATGAACACCCCAAGGGGTTTTAGTGCCTCTGCTTTGTCTGCGTTTGTAAGTATTGAGACAGAGGTAGTATCATGGACTATCGAAGTACCAGTCATGGCAAAAGAGTACCATTCTCCAGCATAGATATTAGTAACATTGTTTAAGCCTAGTATCTTGGTAGGAATCCGTGCACGTGATGTATGCTGTAGTTTTATATCAAAGTCTCGGCCAAAACTACCTAGCTGACCTTTACCATCTCTGCCTAATCCATAAATACTCCCGTTCTCTGCAAGCAGTAATGAGTGCTCACCTCCTGCTGCAACTGCCTTAATCCTCGGTAAGGGTTCCATGTTTTCAAAGCCTAATTTTTCGTTAACACAATCAGTAATTCTTGTAGGGACTAAATGACTTTGTTCAATATCAAGTATAGAATTCTTTAAATCGATATAAACTATTCCCAATTGACTGTTTAAATTCTCTCCAAAACCATACACTTCCCCATTCTCCAATAACACCAGGGAATGTTCCCAGCCGGCGGAAATTGCTTTTACGTTTCCCAAACTCTCAATTTTTAAAGGAGTAAGTCTGTCATCCCTGTCTCCATGTCCCAACTGGCCCATCGTGCCGCTCCCAAAGGAGTATACTTCACCGCTATCCAATAAAACTAGGGAATGATGCCCGCCGGCTGAGATGGCTTTAACATTGGACAGACCTGGAATTTTAGTGGGATTACTGCGATTGACTTTGTCTCCGAGGCCAAGCTGGCCTCTGTGATTCTCGCCGAAGGAATACACTTCTCCGTTTTCAAGGAGCATTAGGTTGTGATTATAACCACAAGCAATAGCTTTGACATTCGCCAAATCATCTATTTTTTCACATGTAGGTCTTTCATCGTAATCTCCTGATACCAATTCCCATAGCATATTATGGTCTAGTAAGTACACATCGCCGCTCTTCGAAAGCACCATGCAATGATATTGTCCAGATTCAACAGCCTCTGCTTTAGGTAGACCTTCTATTTTGATGAGAGGTTTAGTTAGCGATTCCTGGCCCAAATCATAAACGTATACTTCTCCATTATCTAACAAAAATAAAGAATATCTGCCTCCTGCCGCTACATCTTTTATGCTAACCAAATCTGTTATTCTATTCGGTATTAGTCTTTCAGGCGGATATTTTTCACCCCACCAATATCCAAAAAAATATACATCGCTATCGGTATCCTCGGCATGAACAACATTAGTTGTAATGCCCGTTTGAATCGCTAATAATATAACTGTC
>JAAYJF010000120.1 GCA_012523075.1 Clostridiales bacterium
ACATAATACCTTCCCTGCATATATCAATCACTTCCTGGTATTCCTTGTTCCCGAATGCGAACCTCGCATAAATCCCGTGTAAGTAAGCATAAGATTTTTTTCTCTCTTTTGGTAGTTTAGAGAAAAGGTTATGGGCCTTCCTCATTTCCGTAAGACCCCTTGCATTATCAATATCATAATAGGATACCGCCAGCTGGAATTGATAGTATAGGTTTTTGGGGTTTTTTTTGAGTTCATCTTTTAGTATGGTTGATGTCCTTTTGAATTTCTTCTCCACCAGGTCCCTGTCGTCACCTATATATCCGTAATGCATAAAACTTATGGTGCTTGCCAATGTAGGGCCTTTGCACACCGGTTGGTTGTGTACTGCTCCTTTGTAGCAGAAATCCACGTCATTTCTGAAAATCCTTGGCTGCTGGTTAATCACATAATTATCAGCCATTTTATTCCCGATCAATACGTTTTTCAGCCGTACCGATATTGTATTATACTTTTCTGTCTCGTTACTCTCAAACAGTCTTATAACCTCTTCGGGGTTTTCCAGCTGCTCATCGGCATCAACAATAAAAACCCATTCGCCCTTTGCATATCCTATAGTGATGTTTCTCATGTCTGAAAAATCGTTGTTCCAGGGATGCTGGTACACCCTGTCTGTATACTCCCTGGCTATATCCATGGTGCCATCCACAGAACCGGTATCTACTATTATAAGCTCAGCAAATTTTTTTTCTATTATAGTCTTCAGGCTTTCCAGGCACCTTCCCAGGTTCTTCTCTTCGTCCCTCACCATCATACATATGCTCAGCCTGTACTTATGCTCCATATATACCACTCCCGTGTGCTAAATAGTCTGGTGCCAGTACTCAAGTAACGGCTTTAATTCGAACTTAAGAATATCCGCAACCAGAAACCGGTCGTCGTTGTCGATGGCATCCTTCAGCATCCCGAGCTTTTGATGCAGCTCATTCAGATCGGCATCCGCGCCGGTTGTACTGCATATAGCATCAATACCTTCCGCCAGGGCGGACAAATCGTCAAAAAAGAAGAGTAGCCTGTCATTTGCATCCCCATCCTCCCGGTTGTAATCGTCGTAAATGGAAACGGTCCTGCCAATCAGGTTTTCTAATAATTCCCTGGCTGTTACCTTTATTTCATCAATCTTTTCCATAATCGCCCTCCCCGTTTAAAAACCATCACGTATTATAAAGCGGCCCCTTAATACAGAGGCCGCTTTATGGAAGTCTTTCAAAATGCGCTTCGCTATCCGAGAAGCTGCAATACCGTCTGAGGCAGCATATTTGCCTGGGCCAGCATAGCCGTGGCCGCCTGGTTGAGTATGTTGTTCTTTGTGAAGTTCATCATCTCAAGGGCCATATCGGTATCCCTAATACGGGATTCCGCAGCCTGCAGGTTCTCAAACGTTGTGCCAAGGTTTCTAACCGTGCTTTCAAGCCTGTTCTGCAGAGAACCGTAAGTTGCCCTTTGTGAGTTGACTGCATCTATTGCTGCTTCAACAGCGCTTATGGCAGTCGAAACAGCTACGGTACCAGTAACAGCCAATGTTGTTACAGCACTTAGATTAGCAGCTGCGATACTAATAGCTGTTGCACCGTCATCCGAGATAACAATTTCAGTTGCAGTAGTAGCGGCAAGAATGGATTCTCCATTGAACTTGGTGTTGTCGATTATATTGTCCATCTCGCCTTTAAGTTGAGTAAGCTCCAGGTCTATGTTGGCGGTATCTTTGTCATTGTAGGTACCGTTGGCTTTCTGCACCAGCAGCTCCTTCATCCTTACCAGCATGTTGCTTATTTCGTCCAGTGCACCCTCTGCCGTCTGTATTAGGGATATGCCGTCCTGGGCATTCCTCTGCGCCTGCTGCAGCCCCCTTATCTGACCCCTCATCTTCTCGGATATGGACAATCCCGCTGCATCATCGGCAGCCCTGTTAATCCTGTAACCGGATGACAGTTTCTCCATGGCCTTTGCGGAGTTCGCCTGATTGATACCAAGCCTCCTGTGAGTGTTTAGGGCCATAATGTTGTTGGATATTCTCATAACAATTCCTCCTTGAATATATTTTTCGGCATCCCTGCCTTATACAGAAAGTCCCGTCCCATGCCCGGCCGCTGCGCAGGGCGAAACTTCCTTGCATTAATTATATCGAAAAGTTTTATTGATAACTTTAGTCTTTCTTATCCTTTTTTGCTTTTAACAGATTATCAAGGTCTTTAATGGAGACCTCTCTGCTTAGTGCAGCCTCCATGTTCTGCTGCTGTATCGACTGGTACACCTCCAGGCGGTGTATGCTTACATCCCTTGGGGCAGATATGCCCAGTTTGACCTTTCCATCCTCCATGGAGATCACCTTTATTATTATATCGTCACCTATTACTATGCTTTCGTCCGGCCTGCGTGTAAGTACAAGCAATTATATTCCTCCCCTAACCTGCGTCTCTCATGGAATTGGCAACGGGATGCTTGAGGCTGTACCTGTCGTCCTCCAGAACCAACTGCTCGGCTTTATTATTCCTTGTATTTATTATCAGCGGTGCCTTTAGATTAGTTGTCATTTTGCTTATATCCTCTGGTACCACTACTATTGTAAGAACCACAATGTCCTCCGGTTTTTCTATACCCAGTTTGTTAACCGTTCCATTAGGAATGTCAAATTCATAGTCCGCACATATATAATAGGGATTCATGACGACAAAGGCTGGTTCCGGCCTGTCCGCCGCCTGCAACCATTTGAATATCCCGCCGGTCTCCGGATTATCTATGAGTATATATTTTTTTATCTCCTCAAAGCCAAGCAGACCTCTTTCAAATCTTATTATATCCTTTTCGTCAAACTCGATTTCCCCAAAATATTTTGTATCGGTTTTCAGAACAATCAACCCCCTGCTATATACTTTTATCTATAATTCTTCCATTCTGCTGCAAGCCAATGAATTTTGTTTTCAAAGCCCCATCCACAAACTCGATAACCGGCCTGCTTCTCGGCATGGTTACAACTGTAAGCTGCAAATCCTTGTCAAGTTTGCGTTTTGCAATGGCCGGTATACCGTTGGGGTTATCCTCTATACGGGCAAGAAAGTTTCCCTCCTGTGACCTGGCTGCAATTCCTTCAAGGCACCGCCTGTGGGATTTCTGCGCCCTATCCCGCATAAAGGCATATGCCGTTTTTAAGCCCATCTCGTTAAAACACTGGGTCTGGTCGATAATAAGCTGCATTAATACCATCCCCTATGCTACCTTAAAAAATCAATAAGGGTAGGTTGGATTATCCTGGCACCGGAAGCCAGGGAGGCCCGGTATACATTTTCCTCGCTGGTAAGACGTATCAAAACATCCGCCATATCTACATCCTCAGTGTTTGACAAAAGGTTGGTAAAATTCAGGTTTTCATCCTTCAATCTGTTTACTACAAGCTCCATTCTGTTAGACTTTGCGCCCACTTCGGCTGTCCTGTTAAGTATATTCTCGAGGTGCCTCTCGAAATTACCTACTAGGCCTGCCATTCCCTGATGGTTACCGGTATTCATGAAGTCATACATATCCTGCATATCTTTCAGCAGGTCCTCATTGTTTACATTTAAAAAAACCTCCTCAGCCGTCAGGCTGGCCTCTATCAAATCGCTAACCCCCACCTGGTAGTTAATTGTTCCAGCGTCTCCCTGATAGTCCAGGGAGCCGTCTCCATTCAACTGCACCGGAGCCAGGTTGGTTTTATATCCGGCGAATATATGCTTGCCCACGTAGGTACTGTTACCAACGCCTATAAGGTGGTCCCGCAACTGCTGTATCTCTTCGGCGATAGCCTGCGTGTCTTCCTCGCTGTAAGTACCGTTAGCCCCCTGGACAGCCAGTTCCTTAACCCTGTGCAATACATCTTTAATCGCATCCAGCGCCGATTCTGTGGTCTCAAGCCAGGACAGCGCATCCCCTGCATTTTTCTGGAATTTTTCGTTCTCGTTAAGGTCGGCCCGGAGCTTCAGGCTACGGGCAACGCCTACCGGGTCATCCGAAGGCACGCTGAACCTTTTGCCGCTGGACATCTGGTTATGCACCCTCTGCATGCGACCGAGGCCCGTGTTTAGGTTTTGCTTTAGGTTGTTAATAAGCATATTGTTGGTGACGCGCATACTTGGAACCCCCTTATATAGTGACTGGTGGCTGGTGGCTGGTAAGGTAAGGGGACACACCTCTGCTTACGAGGGTATTCCTTGCTGAGGTATGTCCCCATTAGAATTCCTTGCTGCGGAATGTCCCCTAATTCCACATTTTAAACTTTATATCCTAGTGTATCAGATTCTTCGAGCTTCGTCCTCAGAATGACAGATAATGGTCTGACCACTAGCCACTAACCACTAATTACCTATCTGCCCACAACACCCATCCTGTTTACCAGCGTATCTATCATCTCGTCCATGGCGGTAATAAGCCTTGCTGCTGCATTGTAGCTGTGCTGGAATTTAACCATATTTGC
>JAAYJF010000175.1 GCA_012523075.1 Clostridiales bacterium
CCTATCACGTCTACTATGAGCATTCCCTCGGTCAGCTTGAGGCAGGTCTCCATGGAATCCGCCAGCCTTTTTTCGATGCCCTCTTTAACCACCAGCCGGTCCACCACCACTTCCAGCCGGTGCTTTTTGTTTTTCTCCAGCTTAATGTCTTCCCCCAGGTCAAAAACCTCACCGTTCACCCTAATCCTTACGTAGCCGGCCTTTCTCATTTCCTCCAAAAGCTTTGTGTGCTCGCCCTTCCTGTCCCTTACTATGGGTGCCAGTAGCTGAAATTTAGTGCCTTCCTTCAGTGTCATAACACTGTCCACCATCTGCTGTACGGTCTGCTGCGTTATCTCGGTGCCGCATCGTGGACAGTAGGGTGTCCCCGCCCTGGCGAACAGAAGCCTTAGGTAATCGTATATTTCGGTTACCGTACCCACGGTGGAGCGGGGGTTCTTGCTAGTTGTCTTCTGGTCTATTGAAATGGCCGGCGACAGGCCTTCTATATAATCTATATCCGGCTTGTCCATCTGCCCTAAAAACTGCCTGGCATAAGCGGACAGCGATTCCACGTACCTTCTCTGGCCCTCGGCGTATATGGTATCAAAGGCCAGGGAGGACTTCCCCGACCCGCTTAGCCCGGTCATTACTATAAACTTGTCCCTGGGCAGCTGTATGTCCAGGTTTTTTAAATTGTGCTGCCTTGCTCCTCTTATAATTATTTTATCCTTTGACATGTTCTCACTCCCAGCGTCTATGCCCTGTTGGAACTCTTCTTAATACCAAATATTCTATCCCTTAAAGCCGCCGCCCTTTCGAAGTCAAGCTTTGCGGCAGCCTCCCTCATTTCCTTCTCCAGCTGTTTTATTATATCCTCAATGTCCTCCGAACCCTTTAGCACGTCCTCCAGCACGCTGTAGGACACTTCTTCCTCCGCCACCTTTGTTGCCTCGATTACGTCCGCGACGGCCTTTCTTATGCTCCGTGGTGTAATACCGTGTTCGCGGTTAAACTGGAGCTGTATGCTTCGCCTGCGCTCGGTTTCGTCTATGGCCCTCTTCATGGAACCGGTAACCCGGTCGGCGAACATCAGCACTTTTCCGTCCACGTTCCGGGCGGCCCTGCCTATGGTCTGTATAAGGGAGGTCTCGGACCGTAGGAAACCCTCCTTGTCCGCATCCAGTATGGCAACCAGCGATACCTCCGGCAGGTCAAGGCCTTCCCGCAAAAGGTTTATTCCCACCAGCACGTCAAAGGCACCCAGCCGCAGGTCTCTTATTATTTCCATTCTCTCCAGCGTGTCAATGTCCGAATGCAGGTACCGTACCCTTATGCCTATTTCCTTAAGATAGGACGTCAAATCCTCCGCCATTTTCTTGGTGAGGGTTGTTACCAGCACCCTTTGGTTCTTTTCCACCCTTTTGTTTATTTCCCCCACCAGATGGTCTATCTGCCCCTCCACCGGCAGCAGCTCTACCTGCGGGTCCACAAGGCCGGTGGGCCGTATTATCTGCTCCACAATCTGTCGGCTGTTTTTTCTCTCATAGGGCCCCGGCGTGGCGCTTATAAACACCGCCTGGTTAACCATCTCTTCAAATTCTTCAAATTTTAGCGGCCTGTTGTCCAGCGCGGAAGGAAGCCGGAAGCCGTACTCCACTAACGTTTCCTTTCTGCTTCGGTCTCCGTTGTACATGGCCCCAATCTGCGGCACCGATACGTGGGATTCGTCTATTATGACCAGGAAGTCCTCCGGAAAATAATCGATAAGCGTATAGGGCCTGCTGCCGGGCGCCCTACCGCTTAAATGCCTTGAGTAATTCTCTATACCCGAGCAGTAGCCCATCTCGGTCAGCATCTCCAGGTCGTACCGGGTCCTCTGCTCCAGCCTCTGGGCCTCCAGCAGCTTGTCCTGGGACCGCAATTTCCTAAGCCGCTCCTCCAGTTCCTCGGATATAGTCCTAACCGCCCTTTTCAGCTTGTCACCGGAGGTAGCGTAGTGGGAGGCGGGGAAAACCGACAGATGGTTCCTGTAGCCCAAAACCTCGCCGGTGACGCTGTCAATCTCGGCTATTCTCTCAACCTCATCGCCAAAGAACTCCACCCTCATGGCACGGTTGGAAGCCTCCGCCGGGAATATCTCCAGTATGTCCCCCCGCACCCTGAAGGTGCCCCGGACAAAGCTTATATCGTTCCTCTCATACTGAATGTCCACCAGCTTTTTAATGACCTCGTCCCGGTCCTTTATCATACCCGGGCGAAGGGATATCATTAGCTGGCTGTAGTCCTCCGGGTCCCCCAGGCCGTATATACACGAAACGCTGGCCACAATAATAACATCCCGCCGCTCAAAGAGGGCGGCGGTGGCCGAATGCCTCAGTTTGTCAATCTCATCGTTTATCGAGGAATCCTTTTCGATATATGTATCGCTGTGGGGCACATAGGCCTCTGGCTGATAATAATCGTAGTAGGACACGAAGTATTCCACCGCGTTTTCCGGAAAAAAGCCCTTGAACTCGCTGCACAGCTGCGCCGCCAGCGTCTTGTTGTGAGCAATGACCAGCGTAGGCCTTTGAACCCTCTCTATTACATTGGCCATGGTATAGGTCTTACCGGTGCCTGTGGCACCCAGGAGGGTCTGGTATGTGTGACCCTTTTTTAATCCCGATACCAACTGGGCTATGGCTGCCGGTTGGTCCCCCGCCGGTTTGTAATCCGAAACCAGTTTAAACTTTCCCCCCAATATATTCCCCTCCGATTCGGAACGTTTGTTCGCTCCCGAATATTATATTACTAAATGGTTTCAAGGTCAATATCCCTCCAGCGCCCCCTGTAAAATCTCAGCGTAAGCAGCATAGATTCCACCACAAATTGTACCAGCGTAGCTACCCATACATAGGTTACTTCCAGGTGCCAGACGTACACCACCATAAAAATTAGCGGCAGCCTTATCAGCCAGTTGCTTATTACCGCCACCACAAAGGGTCCCCGAGTATCCCCTGCACCCCTAAGCGAGGCAGCCATTATCATACTTAGGGCGATAAAGGGCTGTTCAAAGGCGCCAATCCTTATACACTTTACCGCCAATGCCATAACGTCGGGCAGGTTTGTGAAAAGGGCTATTATAAACGTGGGAAAAAAGAAAAACCCAAGGCCTATAACCGTCATAAAAAGGGTGCCCATAAGGGTGGACCGAAGGGCACTTTCCTCCGCCTCGTCTCTCATACCGGCGCCCAAGCTCTGGCCCACCAGCGTGGAAGCGGCTATTGCAAACCCGTGCCCCGGCATGAATGAAATACTTTCCGCTGTTATTGCGATTGAATTGGCTGCAAAGGGTACTGCCCCCATACTGGAAATCCATAGCGAGGATATAACCCTGCCTCCACTACGGGTAAACTCTTCCATAGACGCGGGTATGCTTAACCGAAAAATCCTTTTAATAAAGTCCTTGTCCATTTGGAACATATGCCGGGGCCTTACCCGTACTCCCTTCCTGCCGTGAAAGAGTATCGCTATAATAATAATGGAACCTATTATCTGTCCGGTGGCGGTGGCGATGGACGCCCCCATAACTTCCAGCCGGGGGAAGCCAAATTTGCCGAATATTAGCACGTAATCCCCTATTACGTTAATCCCGTTTGTAATGCCGGCAATAATCATCGGCGTCCTGGTATTGCCAACACCCCTCATAATATAACTGCACACGTTTAAAGGAATCATAAAGGCAACGGATACCGATGTAATCCTCATATAGGATACCGCGTATTCGGTGACCGTCGGGTCCTTCACAAAGAATTGTAACAGGGGCCTGCAAAAAAGAGCCAATGCTCCGGCAACCAGAAGCCCGATTAAAAAGCCCAGCCCCAGCGACCGGGAGGCTACATGCTGGGCATCCTCCGGCAGTCCCGCCCCGGTATGTCTTGCCACCATCACCATTGTCCCGATACCTATGCCTGAGAAAACAGCAGTTGTGGTAAATACTATCTCTCCTCCCAACCCTACGGCGCTAAGGGCCTCGGCGCTCAGCCTCCCCACCATAGCCGTGTCGAATACCCACACAAACATGTGCAGCGCCATTTCCAGTATTACCGGCCAGGCCAGCCAAAATATCCTTCTAGTCAAAACAGTACTGTTCGCCAAATCCTTCATCTCCAGTTCTTTACGTCTGTGCTTTATAGTTAACGGGAACAAAACGCCGCCTTTCCCGCCTGTAAGGACGGGAATATCAGCGGCGCCGGTTATCAAATATACTCTATAATGCTATTGGATATCCCGGTCATTTTTTCTCTTTTTGCGCATTCTTCCGAGCAGCCTTTTAAGGGGACTGGACATCTCCACCGCGGTGGTTACCATGCTGCTATCCCTGGGCACCACAATCATTTCCAGCCGGCTCAATCCGGTGGGGTAACTGGAAAACTCAGATGTTACCGTTTGGCCCTCAAGGGTGGTCCTGTCCAGCCATAAAAAGGTGGGGAATTGCTCCAGCACCTCTGAAAGGTCCTCTTCCCTCTCCACCCTCCTGCCGTTAATCCCGGTTATTATATCCCCCGGCATAAGGCCCATTTTATCCGCGGGGCCTCCGTCAAATACGTCCAGCACGCGGACGCCGCTGTTCGGAGCTATAAAAATTGGAACTCCCCTTTTCTGCTTGCGCCTGCCGGTTATAATAAGCAGCTCGTGGAAGGCCGGGCCGAAAATGGCCGCCAGCCACCTCAGGGGCCTGTGGTAGGAAGAAATAACCGAAAGCCCCAGCAGAACTACGCTGTATGCAAACAAATTTATAGCCGAATGGCGGCTCTTACTAACCGGCGTCTCGGTTATCGCAATGTCGCTGTAACCCAGTGCCGCCACCACCGGCAGCATCAGAAACATAACGTCCTCCATATCCCCGGTAACGCCCATCGGTTTTATTAGTGGCCACCAGTCCGGCATGGGCACCGAGCCGGAGGGCGGAATTTGGCCTATTACCACCGTCATAATTATTATAGGTATTGGCCAAAACCTCATTAGATTAAAGGCGCCTACCACCCCGTGGGTTTTATCCTCCATAAAAACCGGTATGCTCTGCTTTGAACCATTCAGGAAAATAAGTACGCTTTCCATAAGGTGCAGTATTGCTACAATGGCCATCAGGGCGGGAACGTCTATTTCTGGAAAGCCAAAGGCTAGGCTAGAAAGGGCAACCAGTCCCCCGGCATAGGAAAAACACATATACCTGGGGTTTATCATCATGAGAATTATGGCTATTATCCAAACGTATAGTATTCCTGTGTTGTCAAGGGTTACACCCACCGCCACCATAACTATGCTGCCCACCAGGCCGCCTGCCATGCCGGTCATTATGGAGCTGGACATCCTCTCCCATACCGTGTACCTCTGTTTGCCCAGCATCCGCTCTTCCAATATACAGCCCTTTTTGTATTGATTGTAGACAAGCACCAGCACCACCCAGAAGAGCGGGTTAATAAAAACTGTTATTATGGACTGTAAAACCATCATTATCAGATCACCAAAGGGAAACATCAACGCACCTCATTCTTGATTAGCTCAACAGCCTTAGCCAGTTGGGGGTCCTTCCCCTGTTTGTACTCACCCACCACCGCGTCCTCCGGCAGCTCCACCACATAATCGGGCAGTATGCCCTCGCCCTGGATGCTCCTGCCCTTTGGCGTGTAGTACTGGGCTACCGTCACCTTTATTGCCGAACCGTCGCCCATCCCCTGGACCGTCTGTACCAGGGCTTTACCAAAGGTTTTCGTACCCACCAGTACGCCGGTTCCGGAATCTTGAATAGCCCCCGCCAGTATCTCGGAGGCGCTGGCACTACCTCCGTCCACCAGTACCACCAGCGGCAGTCCCAGTTCTCCGGCGTTGGACCTTTCCTCGGCTCGGTTGCCCTGCCTGTCTTCGGTATATACTATAAGGCCTTCCCCCATAATAAAGTCGGCTATACTCACCACTTGATCCATCAAGCCTCCGGGGTTACCTCTTAAATCCAGTATCAGGCTCTTTATTCCCTGGCCCTGCAGTTCCTTTATTTGTCCCTTAAAGTCCTCGTAGGTTTTCTGGTCAAAGGCGGATATCCTTATGTATCCTATATCCCCCTCAAGGGTATCAGACTTCACGGAAACAAGCCGGATTTTCTGCCTCATAATCTTAACATCAAAGGGTTCGGGCATGCTATCCCGGAGTATTGTAAGAACCACCTCGGTACCCTCCGGCCCCCTCATCATGGCGACCGCCTGTTGCAGCTTGTCTGCGTATACTTCCTCGCCATCCACCTTAATTATCCTGTCCGCGGTCTTAATTCCCGCCCTGTCGCTGGGAGTATCCTCTACCGGTGCAACCACACGTATATAACCGTCTTCCCCTCCTGTCACCACAAGCCCTACACCTTCGTAGATGCCGGTGGTTTGAGTCATAAAGGAATCGTACTCGTCCTTATCCAAGTAAACGGTGTAGGGGTCCTCCAGAGCCTCCAGCATGCCCCGTATGGCCCCCTCTTCAAGGGCTTTGGGGTCTGTTTCCTGATAATAATGGGCCTGTAAGAATTCCCTTATGTTTATCAGCTTCTTTATTTCCTTTATAGCTTGGTAATCCCTTGCAGAAAGGACAACACTCCCACCGGGCAGCGGTATTGAGACAAAGGACATAATAAACAACGTAATCATTACCGCTGTAACCAAAAAAGCTACCATTCCTAGCAGTGACCTGATGCTATGTTTCATAACGGTTTCCTCCCGTCAATTTCTACATATAAACAATATACGCAGATTTGGCCTGTAATATTAACACGTATCAATTATACCATCAGATAATTTCCATTTCAAAGAAACACATGGGTCTTTTACCCTTGCGGTCTCCGGATGCATCCGGCTAAAGAAAAAAAGCCGGTTGCCCGGCTGTTATGCATTTTATACATTCAGGAATTTTCTCAACGATATGGTGCTACCCGCCACTCCTATTACAATACCAACCGCCAGCAGTATAAGGGATGTATTATATAAAGTCTCGGTAAAGGGAGCGAAATATCCCGACAGCATTACGAAAATTCCGCCAAAGCTGTTGTGCATGGATGTAAAGAAATAGTCGTATATGGCCGCAACCAATCCTGAGGCAAGGCCCGCACCTATCATGCCCAGCAGAAGTCCCTCAATTATAAAGGGGAGCCTTATAAAGCTGTCGGTAGCACCTATATATTTCATTATGCTAATTTCTTTCCGCCGGGCTACCACCGTAAGCTTGATGGTGTTGGATATTATGAACACCGATATGAAGGCCAGGATGCATATAAGCACGGTACCCACCACCCTTATAAGGTGGGTGGATTCCAGCAACCTGTCCACAACGTCCTTTCCGTACTGAACCTCCTCCACCCCGTTAAAGGCGGCTATATCGTCCGCGACAGCACCGATGATGTTTGGGTTGTCTACCTTAATGATGTATGAACTGGGGAAGGGATTGTTTTCCCCCTCCAGCCCCTCCAACAGGCTGTCTTGGTTGCCCAGCTGTTCCTTGTATTTTTCAAGGGCCGTTTCCTTGGTCTCAAAATCAATCTCGGTAACGCCCTGTATCTGCCTTATCCTTTCGCCTATTGTTTCCACCTGGGAGGAATCCAGTTCCTCCTCAAGAAAAGCCTTTATTTCAACGTTTGATTCAATATAGGCGGTAATACTGTTTATGTTTATAATAGTGAGAAGGGACAGTCCCAGTACCAGCAAAACCGCAGTCACCGAGCCCACCGCAACCAGGCTCATTACCCTGTTCCGCCACAAGCCGGAAGCACCCTGCCTAATCTGCAGCCCCAGCGTTCTAATCTTCAAGGCCATACCCTCCCCTCTCCAGGTCCCTTATTACTTTTCCGCCGTTGAGGGTTACTACCCTCTGCCGCATATAGTTGACTATATCCCGGGCATGGGTAGCCATAATCACCGTTGTACCCCTTTGATTTATCTCCTTCAATATCTTCATTATCTCCCAGGCAGTATCCGGGTCCAGGTTGCCGGTGGGTTCATCGGCAATAAGCAGCGCCGGGTTGTTTACAATGGCCCTGGCCAGGGACACCCTCTGCTGTTCTCCCCCCGACAGCTGCCTGGGGAAAACATCCGCCTTGTCCCCTAGGCCTACAATGGACAGAACCCTGGGAACCTGCCTCGTTATCTCCCTTTTGGAAGCCTCCACTATATGCATTGCAAAGGCGACGTTCTCTGCCACCGTTTTGTCCGGAAGCAACCGGAAGTCCTGGAACACTACGCCCAGTTTTCTTCTGAAATAGGGAATTTGCCGTCTTTTTAACGTGTTTATCGTAACACCGTCTATACTAATAGAACCGGAGGTGGGGTTCTCCTCCTTTAAAAGCAGCTTTACCAGCGTTGACTTACCCGCGCCGCTGGAACCCACAAAAAACACGAATTCGCCCTTATGTATATCAATACTTATCCCGTCAAGGGCTACTGTACCATTGGGATAAATTTTTGATACGTCTCTAATGGCTATCACCAAAAATCACTCCTATCACCCTGACAATTCGACATATAAATATCTAATCCTTCAAATATGGCTAAAATCCCTAACTAAAGTATAATGGTTTTCGCCATCCCTTTAAAGGAGAAATTATATCCATATAGCATTTTTTGTTGTACAATGGATTTTGAAAGGAGGCGGTGTTCTATGAAACAAAGGATAAGGGAGGAAATTTTAGGATTACGGGGGGAAATCCCTTCTTCTCAAAAAAGTGAGCACAGCCATAGTATATTTCAAAAACTTATCGGGCTGGATTTCTTCAAAACCTCGCAGAATATAATGGCCTACGTGGCCTTCAGGAACGAAGTGGACACCCTGCCCGTTATAAGACACTGCCTGTCGGAAAGCAAAAGGATTATTGTGCCGATGACTGTACCTAAGACCCGGGAACTACTTCTTTCGGAATTAAAGGACCCGGAAAGGGACCTGAGACCGGGTACCTTCGGCGTGCCCGAGCCCGCTCCGGAATTTATACGGCCCTTCCCCGCCCAGGACCTGGACCTCATACTGGTCCCCGGGGTGGCCTTTGACGAGCAGGGCTTTAGAATCGGCTACGGTGCCGGGTATTACGACAGGTTTTTTGACCGGCTGACCCGCAAAATCCCCAGCATTGGCCTTGCCTTTGAACTGCAGATAATAGACAGGGTACCGGCAGAACCCACCGACCAGCCGGTGGATTTCATCATAACCGAAAATAGGTTAATAGACTGCAGATAAAGGGACAGGGTACATGTCCCCCTGTCCCTATGACCCCTGTCCCTGTGTCATTGGTCGCCTTCGGCGGCCTCTACCGCTTTTCGGAAGGACTCGAGCTTTTGCTGTACCCTATGGTAAAGGGTCCCCTCGGGGTAGCCGCCGTCCTCACCCATGGTGCCAGCGGGCATACCGGTGAGTATTTCAATGCCCTCCTCAATGGTCCTTACAGGATATATGTGGAACTTACCTTCGGCCACCGCCTGTATCACCTCGTCGTCCAACATAAGGTTGTCGACGTTCTGGTGGGGTATCATGACCCCCTGGTCTCCGGTAAGGCCCTTCTCCCTGCACACCCTGAAAAATCCTTCAATCTTCTGGTTTACCCCTCCGATCGGCTGTATTTCGCCCCTTTGGTTCACCGAACCGGTCACCGCGATGTTTTGTTTTATCGGCACCTCCGCAAGGGTGGACAGTATTGCGTACAATTCGGTGCTGGAGGCGCTGTCCCCGTCGACGCCGCCGTAGGACTGCTCAAAGGCGATGCTGGCGGTTAACGACAAAGGCGCCCTCTGCGCGAATTTGTCCCCAAGATAGCCCCCTAGTATTAAAACTCCCTTGTCGTGGATGCTGCCGCTCATCTTAACTTCCCGCTCCACGTTTATTACGCCCTTTTTCCCGGCATAGGCCACCGCCGTTATCCTGGAGGGCCGCCCGAAGGAATACTCACCCGTATCAAGCACCGAAAGGCCGTTTACCTGGCCTGCCACCGCGCCCTCGGTGTCTATCAGTATGGTGCCGTCCTTTATATATTCATGAATCTTCTTTTCGTATTTATTAGAGCGATATACCTTTTCCTGTATCGCCTTTGTCACATGGTTGCCGGTAACATATCCGGCCCCCTCCATACCCGCCCAGGTATCCGCTTCGTATATTATCTCAACTATTTCGTTGAACCGGGTACTCAGCTTGTTCTGGTGGTCTGCCAGCCGCGAACTGTACTCCACAATCCTGGTTACGGCGGACCGGTCAAAATGCCGCAGGCCATGCTCCCTGCAGTGCTTTGAAATAAAGGCGGCAACCTTGTAAACATGCCCGGCATCCCTGTCCATCTCGATGTCGAAGTCCGCCTTCACCTTGAACAGTTTTTTGAAGTCCTCGTCCAGATTATAAAGAAGATTATATATTTCATAACTGCCTATCACAATTACTTTCACATCCAAAGGTATGGGCCTTGGCCGGAGCGACGAGGTTGCAACCATTCCGGTCTGCTCCGCGATGTTTTCTATAGCAATCTCCCCGATCTTTAGTGCCCTCTTAAGTGCCTCCCAGGAATAGGGGTTAGACAGGACGTCCTTTGCCTGAACGATAAGATAGCCACCGTTGGCCCTGTGAAGGGCGCCGGCCTTTATCCTGGTAAAGTTGGTGGTAAGTACACCCAGCTGGTTTTCGTATTCCACCTTGCCCACCAGGTTATAGTAGGTGGGATAGGTCTCAATAATCACCGGGGCATGGACCAGTTTGCTGCTGTCCACAAAAAGATTAACCCTGTATTTAAAGGTGCTGTCCTTCCTACGCCCCCTGGCAAGCCAGGGGATATCTGTTCCCTGGGCCTCTTCCTTGCCCTTGAAGTCATCCACGTTCTCTATTATGTCTTTTTGCACACCGTCAAAAAAGTCCAGTATCTCGTCGCAGTCACATTCCCGGTACCTGGCCTTTAATTCGCCAATGCCGTAGCCAACGGAATTCATAGCAATCTCCGCGTCCAGTTCCCTGATAGCATCCTGGGCCTTGAGTTCCAGGTCCTTTACCCCATTGAATACTTCCACAGCCCTCATCTGGAGCTGTTCGTTCCTTGCCTCAATTTCCTTAAGCGTCTCGGTATCCAGGTTGCGGTATTCCTCTTCACTCATTGGTCTTCCGTCAATAAGCGGCACGCTGGCAAACCCGCCGGCGCTTCTTTTGAACTCAAAACCGTATTCCTTGGCGGTTTTATTAAGGTCCTCCATAAGCTGTGAGGTCTTTTCCTGAAAATCCTGGATAACCCTTGTCTTGCGCTTATTGTAGTCCTCCCCCGAAAAAGCCTTGGGTATCTCCTTTTTCAGGTGGTCAACCAGCCTGTTCATATCCTCCTTGAGCCTGGTGCCCACCCCTGCGGGCATGGACAGGGCCAGTGGCTGGTCAGGGTCTTCGAAATTGTAGACATAGCACCAGTCCAGCGGTACCGGCTTATCCTTTGCGAGGCTTTGTACTATTGATTTTGCGTAGCTGCTCCGCCCGGTCCCGTTAATGCCGGCAACATAGATGTTATAACCGGGTTTTTCCACCTTGAGACCAAAGTCCATTGCCCGGCTTGCCCTTTCCTGCCCCAGGATGCCCTCAAGGGGCGGGATGTCCTCCGTCGTCTCGAATTCCAGCCCCTCAAAGTCGTGCTGCTTTTTTAGCTGCTGGGGCTTCAGTTCCTTAAAGGTTAACATAAACCCACCCTCCCTTATAAATATAACACACTAATAGTATTGCACTCCTTTATGTGTCATTCCGAAAAAGCGAAGCCTGAAGAATCCGACTCCGTCGTTCTGAGGACGAAGTCCGAAGAATCTTATTGCAACCAGGCATAAGGTCCTTCGCTATCGCAAGATCCTTCGCTTCGCTCAGCATGACAGAAAGGTCGCTCAGCATGACAACCGCTTGGTTCAGCATGACAACCGCTTTGCTCAGCATGACAGCTGTGTAAAGTCTTTATCACATTATATATTCTATATAGTTATACCTTCCCGGAAAGCCGGTTAATCTAAAAATAGAAAAAAACAGGCAAAAAACCTGTTTTGGCGGGTTTTATAATACTTGGGCGGTATGCACCGCCCTTTGGATTCCGTCGACCAGAATCCTGAACGGGACGTCATCGGGTAGTCCTTTTAAATCGGTTTTTATAATAGTATAGGGGTATGTAACCACCTGGGCCACCATCTGTCCGGGCTTTGGATCCTTATACACAACGCGGACATTGACGCCGCTACCGTCCTGCTCCTCTTCCACATCCACAACCCGGATGTCGTATCCCCCCGTCGGCATTTCTCCCCGGGCGGCCACAATATATATAGTTCCCTCCACAATACACACCGAGGCTCCTTCCTTTCTTTTGTGCTGGTGCACCACCTTCCCTATCTGTGGCGGGGCCTCGAAAACCGTAATGCTTTCAAACGCCAAATCCGACACCTCCGGCACTGTGCGGCAGCCGCCTCCGCCGCAGTTTTTTTGGGGGCTGACCGGCACGCCCCAAGGCGGTACCGGTTTGCCTCCTTTTAATACAATATTATTCTAGGCCGGGGGATATTACCCCTTTACCGGCCCTTTGCTTTCAAAGCCCTTTCCACTGCCTGCATTATGCATCCCGGCGTTAAACCATACTTTATAAGCAGCTCCTCGGCGGTCCCCGATTCGCCGAAGGTATCCTTGGCGCCCACCCTTATAACCGGTACCGGCGCTTCCTCGCACAGCACCTCGGCCACTGCGCTTCCAAGGCCTCCGATTATGCTGTGTTCCTCCGCCGTCACAATGGCCCCGGTCTGTTGGGCAGCCTTTTTGATTAGCTCCCTGTCGATGGGCTTTATGGTATGAATGTCAATCACCCTGGCGGAAATACCGCTCCTCCCCAGGTCCTCGGCCGCCTCCAGCGCAGCTGCCGCCATTATCCCGGTGGCTATTATCGTAACGTCCCCACCGTCTTTCAATGTGATACCCTTGCCCCATTGGAAACTGTATTCGTCTTTATTATAAATGTTCGGCACCTTTGCCCGGCCCAGCCTTATATAAACGGGACCCTCGTACGCTGCGGCGGCCCTTACCACCGCCTCGGTCTCTATGCCATCGGCGGGGCAAATAACCGTCATGTTAGGAATAGCCCGCATAATTGCAACATCCTCCAGGCACTGGTGGGACGCACCATCCTCGCCCACCGTCAGCCCGGCATGGGTGGCCGCTATCTTAACATTAAGCCGCGGATAGGCTATGGAGTTGCGTATGGGCTCAAAGGCCCTGCCGGTGGCAAACATCGCAAAGGTGCTTGCAAAGGGTATCTTACCGCTTGCCGCGAGGCCGGCGGCGGTACCCATAAGGTTTTGCTCCGCTATACCCATATTGAAAAACCTGTCCGGAAACTCCCTGGCGAACATTATCGTCTTTGTGGACTGGGACAGGTCAGCGTCCAGCACCACAATGTCAGGGTTTTCCCTTCCCAACTGTACCAGGGTTTTTCCGTAGGCATCCCTTGTAGCTGTATTAGCACTCACAGCAGACCACCTCCAGTTCCCTAAGGGCGATATCCTTTTCCTCATCGCTTGGTGCCTTACCGTGCCAGTCTGCTTTATCCTCCATGAAGGATACCCCCTTGCCCTTGGTAGTTTTCGCTATTATCATGGTGGGCCGGCCCTTAATCTGCCGTGCTTTATAGGCTGCCCGAATAATTTCGGCAAAACAATGACCGTCCACCTGGAGCACTTCCCAGCCAAAGGCTTTCCATTTATCGGCCAGCGGCTCCACCGCCATTACTTCCCGGTTGGTACCGTCAATCTGAAGCCCGTTATGGTCCAAGAAGGCCGTCAGGTTGTCCAGCCGGTAATGGGCCGCCGCCATTGAGGCCTCCCATATCATTCCCTCCTGGGATTCACCGTCCCCTATTAGTGAGAATACACGCCAGTCTTTTTTATTTAATTTCGCCGCCAGTGCCATACCACAGGCCGCCGAAAGGCCCTGGCCCAGCGAACCGGTGGACATTTCCACCCCCGGTATGCCCTTCATGTCCGGGTGTCCCTGCAACATACTGTCAATACGCCGGAACCTGGATAACTCTTCCTCGGGGAAATACCCCCGTAGTGCCAGCGTGGCGTACAAGACTGGTGAAGCGTGGCCCTTGGACAGTACAAACCGGTCCCTATCCTCCCAATTCGGCACTTCTGGGTCTATCCTCATTATTGCAAAATATAGCGCGGCGAGTATTTCAACCGCTGACAGCGAACCTCCGGGATGACCGGACTTCGCCCCGTGGGTCATTTCTATTATGTACCTTCTTATCCTTACCGCGATGTTCCTTAACCTTTCAACATCGTAATCCAAGCTATGCATCTCCCTTCTCCATAATGCACACAACCATTTTGACAAAGTATTCTCTAAGCGTCCTGCTTTTAACCAGCACCCCCAGGGGTTTTCGTAGCGGTACAAGCCGGTAATACTCAACCTGCAGAGGAATATACTTTAAGAGGTCCTCAAACCGGTCTATGGTCATTCCGTTTATGTAAGAAAAATATTCCCTTCCCTGCTCCGTCCTGCCAATCCTAAAATTTATCCTCCTTTGCCCGTCGGGGAGGTCCTTAACCAGGTCCTTGTAGCACTGTATAAGGGTTTCCTGGCCAAAAGCTTTATGTACCCAGGGTATGCCTATGGCATCCGACAGGTGGGCACCGTAAGGGTGGTAATAGGGCGGGAAGTTTATATATACCCTACCCCCAGGTCTGAGTACCCTGTAGCATTCGTTAAGCACCTGCAGGGGCATATCCACATGCTCCATCGCATCATTCATTATTATTGTATCAAAAAATCCATCTACAAAGGGCATGTCAGCAGCATCGCCGGTTACAAACCGGAACCGGTCCTCCAGGCATTTTTGCCGGGCCAGCTGCTCCGCCTCTTCCTTGTAATACTCCACCGTTTCGATACCGTAAACAATTGCAGCACCCCGGGATGCATAATACAGCGTCTTCCCGCCGGCTCCGCAGCCAATATCCAGCACTCTTTTGCCCCCAAACATCTCCCTCTCATCCGCCGCTTCAAGAAAAAATTCAACCGTCCTTCTTCCCATGTCATACTGCCATTCGGCGTAGGTCAGCTTGTCCTGGTTGTGCAGGTTAAAGGGGTGCCTGGGCAGCGGAAAAAGGCGGTTAAGCGCCTTACACAAAAAAACGGAAAAGCTCAATGTTTGCCCCTCCTCCCTCTGTCCTGCAATACTTTTATAATGAACACCGGCAGCGCCAACATTCTTACCGCCCGCCACGGCTGCGTCACAAGCCTGTAAAACCATTCAAGCCCGGCCTTTCTGAAAAAAGCCGGGGCCCTGACCGCTTCGCCGGCCAGCACATCAAAGCTTCCGCCCACTCCCATGGCAACCTTTACCTTAAGCCCTTCCCGGTGGTCGGCAATCCACTTTTCCTGCTTAGGGCTGCCAAGGGCAACAAAAAGCACCTCCGCCCGGGAGGAATTAATTCCTTCCACTATTGCGGGCACTTCCTCATCTTTAAAATACCCGTTTCTGGTACCCATAATCCTGATACCGGGATAGCTTTTGCAAATATTAGCTGCAGCCTTTTCGGCTATCCCCGGTTTCCCTCCGAAAAGGAATATTCCCCTTCGCTCCCCGGCCAGCAACTCCAGCATTCGGGTCATTAAATCGAACCCGGCCACCCTTTCGGGAAGGGGATGGCCATATATCCTGGACGCCAGCACAATACCTATACCGTCCGGCACCACCAGGTCCCCGTACTTTAAAATCTCCATGAACTCCCGGTCCTTAACGGCGTTTACAACCATCTCCGAATTGGGGGTATAGACCGTGCCCACGCCCTCTCCAGCCAACAGCTCCTTCACCCTGGCCAGGGCACCCTTCATATCGGTATTGTCCACCGGCACCCCAAGTATATTCACCTTTTCCATTATAATCATCCATTACTCCTTTATTTCCCCAAATAATCCCGGGTTTTTGCCCGTGCGTACCGCGCCTGCGCTGCGGCGCGGCATACCCCACAACCTCGCGGGCAGCCCTCCGCATTTACCTTTTCCGCACCCGGTACCGGGCAGCTACATATTCAAAAGCTCCATAACCAGCTTGTCGTTAACCCCGGCCTGTATTCTCATTTCCTCCATTTTAGCAAGCATCTGTGCCCTAACCCTTTCCCGGTCGGACCATACCCTTTGTATCTCCACCAGCAAATCACTCAGTTCCAAGTCGGATATGTTGCCCACCGCCTTCATTCCCAGTCGGGCTAAGAATCCGTCTATCTTGGGATCGTAGGATATTCCCACTAGGGGAACCCCCTGTATGGCCGAAAAAATGAGGGAATGAAGCCTCACGCCCACCATCAGGTCCATCCGTCCTATCATATCCAGCACTTCTCCCGGCGAATACCTTCCGTCAACCGAATATGTTTCGTTTTTCGTTATGGACCTTATCTTCATGATGCACTTGTTGTCTTCGCCGTAATGGAAGGGGATAAACACCACCTGGAAGCCCAGCTCTTCAATAAGGTTATCGGCGGTCCTGGCCATTATTTCGTAGAACCCTTGCGCATCCTTCCAATCCCTGACTGAAAAACCCACCACCGGACGGTCATTTCTAATTCCCAGGCTATCAAGAACCCCCATACCCTCGCTTTTTCCCGGCGGCTTAAGCGTAACCACCGGGTCGGAGGTCATATATATAGGAGGCCCGCTTATTTCCATGCTTTTCAGGTCCTCCACCGACTGTTCATCCCTTACCGTAATAGCATTGACACGGTTCAGGATGCTTTTTGTGAGAACCCGGTTTGCCCTTTTGGTTATCGGGCCGATGCCCTGGCCGTACACCATAACCTTTTTGTTAAGGCGCGTGGCAATATATATTAACCCCAGGTAATACCTGATGCTCTTTTCGCTGGTAACGTCCTGCAGCAGCCCCCCTCCGCCGCTTATAAAAAGGTCGCAATTTTTTATAGCCATATAGATTTCAAAAAAATTTTTCCTGTCCACAGCCCCGACCCTGTGACGGGATTGGGTGAAGGAGGGATTGGCCGATAGTACCGTTATCTCTATATCGTCCCCGGCACCCCTCAGGTTTTCTACCAGTGCCGCCAGTATGGATTCGTCTCCTATGTTCCCGAAGCCATAGTACCCGGATACCAAAATTTTGTGCATTCTACGTCCTCCTGTGGGCTGCGAAAAACTTTATTATTCCACCCATAACCAGTACTCCTATAACGCCCAGCACAATCCCAAAGCCCAGCCCGTATACCGTTCTGTAAAAGGATATATACAGCGGGGTCCTAAGATGGCTGAAGCTGTTTACCATTGAAACCTGTCCTATGGCCGCTGCCAGCCCCAGCGGCAGTAGCAGGGCCTCAACCCTCGTCATTGCTGCCGCTGCCAATAATATAAAGGCAGGGTGTGCCACAAGAAATTCCTTGGTCCGGGGCCGCGCCGGCAGGGTCTGTTCCATAAAGGTCCTTATGTGAGCCTCAATACCAAATATGGGCGCCCCGGCGGTATGCCCGGTCCTGCCTAGGTAAAGGTAACCCGCAACAGCGACCATGCCCAGCAGCACCGCATATTTTACAAAGAGCGGGGTATCCATAAGGGACCTCAATTCTCTCTCCAGATTCCGGTGCTCATCCCTGCGGTATCCTATTACTATAAAATAGGCTGCGGTAAACACAAGCAGTGGTATAATATGCGCAATCTTAACGCCCCTGAATATATCCATCTCAAGCAGGTACTGCGTGGAGCTAAGCATGGAAGCCACATAGGCCGCTCCTATGAGCGATATTAACGATGCCTTGAGAAGCAGCAGCACGCTACCGCAAATAATATCCTTTAGGTCCCGTTGGATGCTGCTTTTTAATGCCTTTTCGCAGTAACGCAGCACGTACAGCATTGCCAGCGACGGGAACACTACGGCCGCACCCAACGCAAAGACCTTATCCGCAATGGAGGGCACCACCAGCTGCAGGCCAAAACACCCGGCCACGCCCAGAACAAAAAATCCGTATAGATACTTTTTCCTAATATTAATCAAATCATCAATCAATATTGCCGCTCCGGCTACCATGCCCGCTGCCAGCGCCAGCAGCCTTAAACGGCCAATATTGAAGGCCCTCATGGGCACCACGGCCGCCCGTTCAAAACCCCGCCGTGATATAAGCCCGGCAAATTCTTCTATATACTCCCTGTTGGTTTCAAAATTGTCCTCGGGGTCCTTCTCTTCCTCAAGCTTGGGTTTTAGATACACAATCCTGGCATTTCTTTCGTCCACCGCCCTGAACCATCGGTCCATTACTTCCCTGGGCGATACCTTGTCGGCCTCCTCCTCGTTCAGGCTAAAAACCCTTGCCGCCCTGAAGTCCGCCAACTGTATAAGGCTGTCCAGGCCGAGCTGTTTAATATGCTTAAGCTGCATCCAGGTCTCAATAGGCCCCAGCACTATGCCCGTTTTCTTTATCATCCGGGCGGTAGTTTCCAACTCATCGGGATAACCCAGGACCTGCTGCCCGTCAAATACAAGCGAGGTAACGGGATATTTATTGAAACTTTCAAACAGACCCTCTATATACCGGGAAGTAATACCCCTATAGTTGGAGGGACGGGCTGTAATACCAAGACCCAGTTCCTGGGCCATTTCAAACTTATCATAATCAAATACTATAGCAAGTTCCTTGAGGTCTTCATACCTGCCGGATACAGTCATGGCATATATACCGCCCTCCGACCAGTCATGGAAAGCCCTGCTCCTCGCTTTAAGGGGCTGTCTTATACGCCGGTATGTATCAGCATCGGCGGCAAATACTACAACTGTACCCGACGGGTCCAGGTCTGAGCCCTTGATTTTGCTTGCCACCTCATTTAACGGATGTCTTAGGAGGTCCTGCTCCATTAGTTCCCAAAGGTTCATAACCGATATAAGGCCGTCAGCCCTCAGTTTCTCCAGCGTCTCTTCCTTTATCGCCACCGAAGTAACGCCCACATCCCTAAGCTCTTCCAGTAAATGGTCCATTGGCATTCCCATATCGTCGGCCAGTTCCTTGTATTGTTCATAATCGGCCACCAATTCTACCCTGTAATAGGGCTCTTCCACTCGGGACCTCTGGTACAGCGTGAATGCTGCCACCGTCAGGGACAGAACCAGTACTGTAATTAATATTTTGTCCGCTTTCATCCAAACACTCCTATTTTCTATGTTTTCTATTCTGCCCTTGCCCTTACTGAATATCATACCTTCCTTTTACCATAAATATGCAGTCCGTTTCCGCCTTTACGCCCCTACCGTCGGTGCGCGGTACAAGCAACAGGTGGTTATCGGGTATTATCTGTCCCTGACCGATGTCCCTGCCCCCGGTGAGGTCCGCCAGCCCGCCCAGCTGGCTCTGTACAGCGGTGGCCCTGCCCCCCCTCAGAACAATCTCGGTTCCCGCGTATCCCGTTAGGGACTTCCCGGCCGGCACATTTACCACCTCAAGGGCTGCCGCTGCCGTTCCCCCCGGCTGGGTGCCGTCCGAACCGCCCTGCAGGCCGGAAATCTTGTCACCCATCTGCTGCATGAGGGAATGGAGTTCCTGGAACTTTTGTTCGAAATAGAATTTTAATTGTTCATTGCGCTGCTCCACGTAGCTCTGGGTTACCAGCGGGTCCTGCTGCGAGCCCGGTGGGAAATCGCTCGCCCGTACCAACTGGCCCGCTACCAGTATCACCATCAAAACTACAATCGCATATAAATACAACCTACTCTGCCTTATCCTTTGTAGCATAGTATCCCTCCTTTAACTTAAGAAGTGGGAGGTAAGAGGTGTGAAATGAGAAATTGGGCAATGCCCTAGGGCAAAACCAAGACCCCACGTCCCATGTCATACTCCCCATATCACGCTTCGCCCATCCCAAATATATATAACGTGATAAAGATTTTACATCTTCTAGCGTGTCACCCTGAGCGGCCTTTAGTCATCCTGGGCGGCCTTTAGTCATCCTGAGCGAAGCGAAGGACCTTACGCAGCGAAGGACCTTGCGATAGCGAAAGATCTTATGCCTGATTGCAATAAGATTCTTCGGACTTCGTCCTCAGAACGACGGAGTCGGATTCTTCGGGCTTTGCCCCCAGAATGACAAGTAATACAATATTATTACACTTAATATAGTACAAATAGTAGATTCTATAAAGCGGTAGGAAATCCTGTCTGGTAATGCAAAATATTTGCCCTTGCAATTATTTCCTAAACCAGGTTGTCTAAACCTGCCTTTTTCTTGATATGGGTATTCAATATTGCTGCCGCCGCCCATATAACAGCCGACTCTAGGAAAAGCCTTCGGACAAATACCTCCGCTGGAAGGGGTCGTTTAAGCCAGGGCCAAAAACACAGTATACCGCCAAAGGCCACAATTAAGTAATGTCCCCGGCCAATGCCGGAGACACATTCTTAAGTGGGAATTACAGTCATATTTGCAAATTGTCGAAACAGTACTAGTAGTGCTATCTGTTATACGGGTCATTAGGTGATGGTACTCAGTATGTACTCGCCGATATACCCCGGTATGCACAATCCTCACTTCATATACTTTATGATGGATGATATTACGCTTTCTATCTTTTCCTTTGCTTTGTCGTCCCTTATCTCCCCAAAAAGGCAATCCACCGAATGCTCCTCCAGTATCATAAGCCCGGTCTTTTCTATGGAAGACCGTACCGCCGCTATTTGGAGCAGTATCTCTTCGCAGGTCTTGCCCTCCTCAATCATCTTTTCTATGCCGGTAATATGTCCTTTAATGGTCTTCAACCGGTTCAGCACTTCCCCCCGGACAAAGCTTTTTTCCATGGTTTCCGGCCGCGATACACTCATACCGCAGGCCCGCCTCCTTTTATAATTATTTCGACTGTATACAACATCTGTCATTCTGAGGACGAAGTCCGAAGAATCCGACTTTGCCGTTCTGAACGCAGTGAAGAATCTTTTGAAGATAGACATAAGATCCTTCGCTTTGCTCAGGATGACAAAGAGAACGCTCAGAATGACACCAGTTTTAAATGCTTTATATATGCATCGGGTCCATCATGTTCCACTTGTACAAAAAAACAAAAGCCCAGGTCAAAACCTGCAGCTTGGCCGCTAAAAGTCTATAAGCCCAAAGCTGATTTTGATGGCCTCATCAACCTTGCCCATCATATCCTCGTCAAAGTGTCCAATCTTTTCCCGGAACCTCTTTTTATCTATGGTTCTCACCTGCTCAAGCAGCACCACTGAATCCTTGTTAAGACCATAATCGGCGGCGTTTATCTCCACATGTGTCGGAAGCTTTGCCTTGTTTATCTGGGATGTAATAGCAGATACTATTGTGGTAGGACTGTATTTGTTGCCGACATCGTTCTGAACCACCAGCACCGGTCGGACACCGCCCTGTTCGGAACCAACCACGGGACTTAGGTCAGCATAATAAATGTCTCCCCTTTTTATCTGCACATTATTCACCCTCCGCATGCCTGCTCTCGTAGCTGCCAAAGGAAAGGGCGTCCTCGGTCATATTCTGCTCAGCCAGTGCAAGGTTTAAAGCTGCCATCTCCATATAGCCCCTTTTTAGCTGCTCCCTTATTTCCATCTTTTGCCTCTCTCTAATGTACAGCTTCATTGCTTCCCTTATAAACTCGCTCCTGTTTTTCTTTTCAAGGTTGACTATATAATCCACCTCTTTTAGAAGGCTGTCGGGAAGGCTGACTATTATCCTTTTAGATTCCGCCACACTAGCACCTCCTAGATAATGGGCGTCCACAGGCCGGCACGCCATGGCCGAAACAGGTAGGGCAATAATATTAAGCAAAATATATACACCATTATATACTATTCAATACAAGTGTGTCAATATAACCACTTTTTTATGCATTTACCTGCCTACGCCAAGTTTTATTTTTTGAATTTTCCCGTCCTTTATATATACTCTAGGTATTCTTTTGCCAATCATACATACTATTTCATAGTTGATGGTTCCAAGAATGCCGCCCAGTTCTTCGGCGGTAATACTTTGTTCTCCCTGCTGCCCCATAAGGACCGCCTCGTCGCCCACCTTAACGCCTTTAATTGCTGTAACGTCTATCATACACTGGTCCATACATATATTGCCGGCCAATGGGGCCCGGGTCCCATTCACAAGTACGCTAGCCTTCCCGCTCAAAAGACGCGTATACCCATCGGCATACCCAAGGGGAAGGGTGGCAATAACGCTTTCCGCAGTTGAAGTATACTTCCTGCCGTATCCCACGCTGGTGCCAGCCGGAACCGTCTTTACATGGGATATCGCCGCCTTCAATGATGCTAGCGGTTTAAGAGGAACTTTTTCTTTATCCACTTCGTCAGAAGGATAAAGACCATATAGGATTATCCCTGGCCGGACCATATCAAGGTGCATATCCGGCAGGTCAATGCTTGCGGCACTGTTCCCTGCATGACAAAGCGGAATATCAATACCCCTTGCCTTAAGGGTATCAATAAACCGGATAAACTTGTTATACTGATCCCTGGTGTAGGTCTTGTCTCTCTCATCGGCAACCGAAAAATGCGTAAATATCCCTTCTACAATTATTCCTTTTAGTTTATGTATATTCGATACAATGCCTATGGAATCCTCCCCCGGAAGCATGCCAATTCGTCCCATTCCAGTGTCCAGTTTAAGGTGAACCTTAACGCTGTTTCCTTTTTTGGAAACCAGTTCCGAAAGCCTGAAGGCATCCTCATAGTTATACAACGTTGGAGTTATTCCATATTCCAGTACCCCATAGAACAACTCCGGAGGAGTATACCCCAATATAAGTATCGGAACATCGATACCGGCCTGTCTCAGTTCTATGGCCTCGTCCAGCACCGCGACCCCAAGCCGCTGTATTCCTTCCTCAATCAGGACATGGGACACCTCCAGGGCACCGTGGCCGTACCCGTCCGCCTTAACTATGCCCATCAACGACGCAGAGGGTCTTACGTTTTTCCTTATCTGCCTAATATTGTGTGCAAGGTTGTCCAGGTTCACTTCCATCCAAACAGGTCTTATCCCGTTTATCATTTGTTTTTCCTCCCCGACTATTTAATACTTCTTGCTATCTCGGTAAGGGCTCTTCTGGCTAAACTGCTCACAAGTTCGACTCTAATATTGCCCTCGGTCCATGAAATCTTTCTGGTATGCTGTCTTTCCGAATAAAAGGCCGGCCTATCGTCCAGGTATATTAATTCACCGCTTGTCAGCCATTCTCCTCCCCTCTTGTCCGCCGTTTTTTGCAAAAGCGTGAGGCTTTCCCCATCACCGCTGTACGTCTCCACAAAGATTCTTCGGCCGTCACTTTCCACTACCTGGATTATACCCCTGGTGAATCCCTCGGGTACGCTGCTTAGTTCCAGCGGCGGAAAGTCCAAGTGCTCCCTGGCCTCTTCAAGGGAGCTAAAGAACATACCGGAGGCATCCCAACCCTCATAAAGCATGCTCATTCCAATTTTATCACTGTCAAAAAAATCACTGTCCAGCTCCGGATTAAACTGAAAGTCCAAAAACTCTACCCTGGTGGTTACGGTACCGTTAATATCATACATCTCCAGCACAAGGGGCCGCAGGCTCTTTCTGTCCACAACCAGCCTCTGCGCCGACCGATATTTACTGCCCCCCGGCACAGGCAGCCCAATGATCATAACCGTAGCACCGTTCCATTCTTCAAAGCTGTAATGGATACTTTCGGTCTCCAGCATATCCCTTAGGAAAAAGCCCAGAAACAGGTTCTGGTCCTCCGGGGGCTCAAGGTCCTCCAGAAGTAACACCTGGTCTATATAGGGGTAATATACCCAAAGCCGACTACCGTCATATACTGTGGTCTTGCCCTGCATGGACTGGGGCTCCAACACCTCAAGACGATACCTGTCTGGCATACAGAACCATTGCTTGGTTCTGAACTGACCCGGTTCCTTGTTGCCTTTTACATAAATCTGTGCAGTACAGCTGTAGGTTTCAAGCCCTGTAAGTTTTTGGTGAATGGCTTTGTACGTTTTTTCTTCCGAATTGGGACTGCAGCCCTTGCCGGCCAGTACAAGTATAAGTAACAGCACCCAAACTCTCCAATTCATTAATGTACCCTACCTCCAAACCAATAGCCTGCATACGCCGGGAATACACCGGGCTCCGTCGCTACCCCGGCAAACCTCAGCCCTCCTTGACGGATTTAATGGCTATGGGTATACAGTCCGCCAAACCGGTTGCCGTCAGGCCGTATACGCCCTTTTCCTCCGCCAAAAGGTCCCCTGCCCTTCCGTGAATGTACACAGCTGCGCAGGCGGCTTTGACCGGGTCAAGGCCCTGGGCCGCAAAGGATGCAATAATCCCCGCCAGCACATCCCCCGAGCCCCCCGAAGCCATACCGGGATTCCCGCTGGTATTAATATATATATTCCCGACCGGGTGGGCTATTACACTGTTTGCACCTTTTAGCACGGTAACGGTTCCCCATTTTTCCGCAAAGGCCCTGGCGGCACCAATCCTGTTGTGCTGGATTTCGTCAATCCCCATACCGGTAAGCCTTGCCATCTCACCGGGGTGGGGAGTTAACACCACCGGCCCCGCCGCCCTTTTCAAAAGCCCCATGTCAAGGGCCAGGCAGTTAAGGGCGTCGGCATCCAGCACCAGCGGCACCCGGGCATTGGCAAGCACAAACTCCGTAAGTCTTACCCTGTCGTCGTCAACGCCCATCCCCGGTCCCAGGACGATTGCGTCCGCCCAGTCCAAAACCTTCTTAAGCCTACCTTCCGTTTCCCCGTCAAGTTTAAGCTGTGTTCCTTCCCCCAGAGGCACCGACATGGCTTCTATTACCCGGTTTTCCAAAACGTAATTCAAAGCCCCCGGCAGTGCCGCCCTTACAAGCCCCGCCCCCGACTTGATACATCCAAGGGAGGACAGCACCACCGCGCCGGTCATTCCCTCCGACCCGCCTATAACCGCCGCCCTACCGTAGCTGCCCTTATGGGCATCCGGCCTCCTATCGGGAATTATGCCGGATACGTACTCCCCGGTCAGTAGCGTCATATCCGGCCCGGATTCCGGCGCTATGCACCGGGGTATGGATATGTCGGCCACCACAAGGCGGCCCGCGCATCCCGCCCCGGGGTACTGAAAAAACCCCGCCTTGGGGAAGCCGAAGGTAACGGTTATTGATGCCCGTATGCATTCACCGCATATCCGGCCGGTCTCACCGTCCATTCCCGAAGGTATATCCATCGATACAACGGTGCATCCGCTTTGGTTTACCGCCCTTATTACCTCAAGGGGCAGCCCTTCCACCTCTCCCCTAAACCCGGTACCAAATATACCGTCCACCACTACATGCCCCCACTTAAGGGCCTGGCCCAGCGATGCCAGGTCCTCCGCTGATGCCAGCGTTTCAATCGGTATTCCCATTCTTGTCAGTATGCCCGCGTTTATCCCGGCGTCCCCTTTCAAGTCCTCCGGCTTGCCTAGCAGGAACATTCTTATCGGCACATTGTTATTAAACAGGTGCCGGGCAGCCACCATCACATCGCCGCCGTTGTTACCCTTACCCGCAAGCATCACCACTCCCTTATCCCAGCCCACGGCTAGCTTTATTACCTCCTCCGCCACCCTTCTCCCCGCGTTTTCCATCAGCACAATTCCAGGGATGCCGTACTTTTCCATCGCAGCCCTGTCAATACATCTCATCTGTTCCGGTGTTACAATCCTCATGCCCGTCACCTCCTATGGCCACCGCCTGGGCGGCTGCATAATCCCTGCTATGGGATATCGAAACAAATATCCTACCTATACCCAAACCCTCGCACAGGTCCTTGGCGGCACCCCGGACCTTAACCTCCGGTTTGCCCCGGCTGTTCCTTATAACAACCACATCCCTCCAACCGAAGGACCCAAACCCGGCACCCATTGCCTTGACAACGGCCTCCTTCGCAGCAAAGCCTCCGGCTATAGAGGAAGCGTTCATACCCCGTTTCCGGTAATAGGCCGCCTCCTCAGGGGCAAAAAATCTGTCCACAAAACCACTATGCCTTTCCACTGCCCGCCTAATCCTTTCTATTTCGATAATGTCAATGCCTATGCCTCTTATCATTCCTTCACCCCGTTTTCCAAACCTTTGTATATTATTTTCTATGATAAACATATAATTCCTGTAATAACGCCCACAAAAAAAGCATCCCCCCGGAAGCCGGGCCTTTATACCGGTGTGCCGGCAAACCATCGTCGGCCCGGTCCCCGTGTCGGTGCACAGGCATACCCTGCGCAAGAGCGACATATAAATATTTATCGGGACTGCTAAGCCAACCCCTGAGCCCCTTCCTGCTCATTAGTTAACATGGGGCCGGGTGCAAAGCATCGGATAACAAAAACGGGGTGATTATTGTGAACTTGGATATGGCGATACAAAAACTGCTAGAACAGATTGAGCAGCAGGCGAAAAACTGTAATTACACAAAGGTAACCGAGGTCCGTTTAAGGCTGGGGTGCTGGGAAAGCATAGAAACCCGGGACCTGGCAGAGGCCTTTGACAGGCTGAAGGGAAACGGCCTTCTGGAAAACGCCCGCCTCATTGTTGATAAAAATAAAACCCAGGCAAAATGCCGGCTCTGCGGTAATATCTTTGAAGTTGTTTATCTTAAGAACCGGTGCAAAAAATGCGGCAGCAATTATATGGAATTCATAGGTGACCGCGGAGTAAGGCTGGAGGGAATAGACGGCATCGAAAAGGGTACTTGATAGCCTTAACGGCGTTTTTTTGGACTATTTTTTATCGTATCGAATAATTACCAATTGAATGAGGGAAAATAATAGCGGCGTTAAGAACAATAGATGAAAGGGGAGTAATTATGGCAAAACTCAATGAACTGGAGCTTCAAAACTTAAGGGAGCTAATATCGGCACACCAGACCGAAAGTGCCAAGCTAAGAACCTATGCCCAGCAGTGCAACGACCCGCAGATCAAGCAGATGATGGAACAGGGTGCCAATTCCGCTGACGGCACCACTCAAAAACTAATTTCATTCTTAAGATAAGGAGGAACGGTTATGCAGGAAAAGGAAATGGTAAGCGATGTTCTAAGCTCGCTTAAATCTAGCCTGTCCAACTACGGCAGGGTTATCGGCGAATGCGAGGACCAGGAACTGAGACAGACGATCCAGCAGATACGAAACCAATGTGAACATTATCACTATCAGATGTTCAAGGTAGCTGAACAGAAAAATTACTACAAGCCGGCCCAAAAAGCAAGCGACCATCAGATTCAGCAGCTTAAGTCGGAGATTACCCAGGGTAATACCGGAAACACGGGCAACACCGGCGGTATATTCAGAAACATGTAGGCATGCCAATAGCCCGCTAACAAAAGCGGGCTTTTATCTTTGGAACCTCTATAATACTTTAAGGGGATACCTTTAATTGGAATGACCCATGGTTTATTAAGCCTAGTTGTGTTTGCCGGACACCCCTTCCTTCTCCCGCCGGGAAACCTGGGATGCCTGCACCATTATCACACCCCCGAGTATTACCACCATTGAAATTATGGTATAGTAAGTGATGGGTTCGCCCAGGACCATGAAACCAAGAGAAACCGCCACAAGGGGGTTTATGTATGCGTAGGTCGCCGCCCTGGCCGATGGCCATTTTCTGAGTACGTATATATAACAGCTATAGGCCAGTATGGACCCGAACACTATTAAATATGCCATAGCCGCCATGCTTTTTAGCGTAAACCTTACCCTGGACGCCTCTCCCAGCAGCAGTCCCGCTGTGGTCAGCCCGATGCCTCCGGTCAGCATCTGGATGCCTATATGAGTGACTATCGAGCCCGAGGCTTTGAACCTCCGGGAATACACCGACCCGGTTGCCCAGCAGAGGGCTGCCAGCACTACCAATATGCTACCCAACACGTCTATAGACCCGGTGCCCGAAGCCGACATAACCAGTATGCCCACTCCGCCGAAGCCAATCAGCAGACCTGCCCAGCCCTTTAAATCCAGTACGTTTTCCCGGTAGATTATCATCTCAATAAGTGCCATCATAAGGGGGCTGGAAGCCACTATAAGCGAAACCACTCCCGAATGTACCCACTGCTCTGCCCAGCTGATAAGCCCCATGCTGCCGCATAACAGGAAAAAACCCACCGTTGCCAGCCTTCTTATATCGATGCGGCTGTTAGGAAACTCAAGCCCCTTCAAACGTGCATACAGCAGCACCACAGAACCGGCCACCAGGTTCCTGATGCCGGAAAACAACTCCGGCGGGAAATCGCTAACCCCAATCCGTATACCAAGATAGGTCGAACCCCACACTATGCATACCACTATATAGGCCGCAACCACCTTCATTTCTTCCCTGTCGGATAATAAACGCAATCCCCCTGCACTCCCTTCCGTTTATACCCTGCTCTCTTTACCGAATACGTCGGTTACGACCGATACTATTGCAAGGGCTATTACAAGATAGTACCACTTATCAAAGCTCTGTAGAGGGCATGCTACATAGTATTCATCATTATTTAATACTGTGTCGAGAGCACATAAACAGATTATACACCAAAGCATGAGAATAATACAATATCGACAGGGCTGTGGTATTCATGCGTACCTACCGGAAATAGCTTCACCAAGCGGGCGTCCCGGCGGCACTATAGGTAGCACAGCTTCATCCATGTCAATTTCACAATTAATCACAACGGGGCCTCCCACGCTGAGGGCTTTCTCCAATACGCCGTCCACCTGCCCGGTACGGGTGATACAAAACCCTGTTGCACCGTAAGCCTCCGCTATTTTCACAAAGTCCGTTGTCCTGTCCAGGATGGTCTGGGAATAACGGCCCCCATAGAACAATTGCTGCCACTGCCGTACCATCCCAAGGGCGTGGTTGTTCAGCACCACTGTTATGATGGGTATATTGTATTTAACCGCCGTGGCAATCTCTATGCAGTTCATCCTGAAGCAACCGTCCCCGGTAATATGAAACACTCTTTTATCCGGTCTTCCTATCTGCGCTCCTATGCCTGCCCCAAGACCGAAACCCATGGTTCCAAGACCGCCGGAAGATATGAAAGTTCTTGGTTTTGTAAACTTATAATGCTGGGCACTCCAAATCTGGTGCTGCCCCACATCGGTTACAATAACCGCATTGCCCTTTGATGCCTCATAAACCCTCTCAATAATGTATTGGGGCTTTAGAGGGCCGTTGTTACCATAGCTAAGCGGGTATTTCCCCTTAAGCTCCATTATCCTGCCGGTCCATTCATCCCTTGTGCAGCGGCCCAGCCTTTGGTTTAGCCTTTTTAATACTTGTTTTACGTCGCCCAGCACATGGTGATACGCCGCCACATTCTTGCCTATTTCGGTGGAGTCTATGTCTATATGGATAACCCTCGCCCCGGCGGCAAACTGATTTTTATCACTGACGACCCTGTCACTGAACCGGGCACCCACTGCAATAAGCAGGTCGCATTCGGATACGGCAGTGTTGGAGGCCTTGGTACCGTGCATACCTATCATGCCGGTATACAGCCGGTGGGTGCCGGGAAAGCCGCCCAGGCCCATAAGGCTGCATGCAACGGGACTATCCAGCTTTTCTGCGAACCGCAGCAGTTCCCCGTCGGCACCCGAGTTGTTTACTCCACCGCCCGCATAGATAAGGGGCCTTTTGCACTGGCGCAGCATATGCAGTGCGGTCTCAATGCCCTTAAGGCTAACAGGGCCGACATGCCCGGAAACCGCGCGGCATGAAAGGGGATGGTATTCCGCGGACTGTGCGGTAACATCCTTCGGAATATCAATGAGCACCGGCCCCGGTCTTCCCTCCGCGGCAATTCGGAAAGCCCGGCGTACCGTATCCGCCAGCTTATTGACATCCCTTACTAGGAAATTGTGTTTTGTAATGGGCAGCGTTATGCCGGTTATATCCACCTCCTGGAAACTATCCCTGCCAAGCAGCTCGGTGTTGACATTGCACGTTATGGCAACTATGGGTACCGAATCCATGTGGGCGGTGGCAATACCCGTCACGAGGTTGGTAGCCCCGGGTCCGGAGGTGGCAATACACACCCCCGTTCTGCCGGTGGCCCTTGCATAACCGTCGGCGGCATGTATCGCACCCTGTTCATGGGATGTAAGTATATGGCGAATTTCATCTCTGTACTTATACAATGCATCGTACACGTTAAGTACGCTTCCCCCGGGGTACCCGAAAACCACGTCTGTACCCTGCTCCATCAAGCACCGTACCAAAATCTCCGCTCCTGTCAGAATCATTGTTCGCAGCTCCCTTATCCTAATCTATCCTTAATACCGCCCCGGTACTTGCAGAGGTGACAAGCCGGGCGTACCGGGCGAGGTATCCATGCCGGTTGTTTGGCTTTGGCTCTACCTTGCAGACCTTTCTTCTCTTAAGAACTTCGTCCTCCACTTCCAGGTGTATCGTTCCTTCATTCATATCTATGGAAATAATGTCGCCGTCCTCAACGAGAGCTATGGGCCCTCCCTCTGCTGCCTCCGGCGATACATGCCCTATAGACGCTCCCCGGGTAGCACCGCTGAACCGGCCGTCGGTAACCAGGGCAACGTCCCTGTCCAGTCCCATCCCGGCCAGGGCGGAGGTGGGAGAAAGCATCTCCCTCATACCCGGCCCTCCTTTAGGTCCTTCAAAGCGTATTACCAGCACATCGCCCTTTTCTATTTTATTCCCGTATATGGCCTCCAGCGCATGCTCCTCGGAATTGAAAACCCGTGCGGGGCCCCTGTGCCTCAACATACTTTTATCCACTGCGGACCTTTTGACTACACACCCGTCGGGGGCAAGGCTGCCCCTGAGCACAGCAATCCCACCGGTTGTGCTGTACGGGTTGTCAAAGGGCCTAATAACTTCCGGGTTTAAGTTTGCTACCCGGGATATGTTCTCGCCCAGTGTGCAGCCTGTGACAGTAACCATGTCAGTGTTTATCAGGCCGTTGTCCGAAAGTTGCCTGACAACCGCCGATACCCCCCCGGCAGCATGAAGGTCCTCAACAAAATGGTCCCCCGCAGGGCTTAATCTGCAAAGGTTCGGCGTCCTTGAGCTTATTTCGTTTATCATATCAAGGTCCAGCCTAACCCCTATCTCGTGGGCCATGGCACAAAGGTGCAAAACACTGTTTGTGCTGCAGCCCAGCGCCATATCAACAGCCAGGGCGTTTATAAAGGATTCGTACCTTATTATGTCCCTGGGTTTTATATCCCTTTTTACCAGGCGCATTACCGCCATTCCCGCTTGCTTGGCCAGGCGCATGCGCGCCGAGTGTACCGCCGGAATGGTTCCGTTACCCGGCAGTCCCATTCCCAGTACCTCGGTAAGACAGTTCATACTGTTGGCGGTAAACATTCCGGCACAGGAGCCGCAGCCCGGGCAGGCGTTTTCCTCGTATTCGTGCAGGTCGTCGGTTGTCATGCGCCCAGTTTTTACCGCCCCAACAGCTTCGAACATATTGGACAGGCTTATCCGGTTCCCGCCTGCGTGCCCCGCCAGCATGGGTCCACCGCTTATGACTACGGTGGGTATGTTAACCCTCAGTGCGGCCATCAGCATACCCGGTACAACCTTATCACAATTTGTTACCATGACCAGCCCGTCAAAGGAATGGGCCATGGCCATAGTTTCTATAGAATCCGCAATAAGTTCCCTGGAGGCAAGGGAATAGTTCATCCCCGAATGACCCATGGCAATACCGTCACATACCGCAATGGAAGGGAACTCCACCGGGGTACCCCCCTTCATGGACACCCCCGTTTTTACTGCATCCACCACCCGGTCCAGGTGCATATGTCCCGGGACTATCCCGTTTGCGGAGTTCACAATACCAATCATAGGCCTTTCCAGCTCTTCATCGGTATACCCCAGTGCTTTAAACAGCGAACGATGGGGTGCCCTTTCCAGTCCTTTTTTTACGCTATCGCTTCTCACAGGTTTCCACCTCACATATCATCGGGGCTGTTAACCCAGGGCATCATTTTCCTAAGTTCCTTGCCTACTTTCTCGATGCCGTGGTTTTGCTCCATTTTTCTTCTGGCGTTGAACATAGGCCGGTTAACGCTGTTCTCTAAAATCCACTGCTTGGCAAAGGTGCCGTCCTGTATTTCGGCCAGAACCCTTTTCATTTCCTGCCTTGTCTCGTCTGTTATTATCCTTTTTCCGGCCATGTAGTCCCCGTATTCCGCAGTATCGCTTATTGAATGCCTCATAAAACTCAAGCCACCCTGGTTAATAAGGTCCACGATTAGTTTCATCTCGTTCAGGCATTCGAAATACGCACTTTCTGGCTGATACCCCGCCTCCACCAGGGTTTCAAACCCGGCTTTTATGAGTTCGCATAATCCGCCGCACAAAACCACCTGCTCGCCGAACAGGTCTGTCTCGGTTTCCTCTTTAAAGGTGGTTTCCAATACTCCCGCCCTTGCTCCCCCTATGCCTGCAGCGTAGGCCAGGGCCAGTTCGGCGGCCCTTCCGCTAACGTCCTGGTATACGGCAAACAGGCAGGGAACTCCCCTTCCTTCTAGGAACTGGCTTCGCACCGTATGCCCCGGCCCCTTGGGAGCCACCATAAATACGTCTACATCCTCCGGCGGTACTATCTGGTTATAATGGATATTAAAGCCGTGAGCAACCACAAGGGATTTGCCAGCGGCAAGATTGGGCTGCACGCTATCTCTGTACAGCCGTGGCTGTACATCGTCGTTGACCAGCATCACAATCAGGTCAGCACATTTTGCGGCCTGGGATGTCTCCATTACCTCAAATCCGTCATCCTCGGCCCTTTTCCACGACCTGCTACCAATATACAGTCCCACCACAACTCGGACCCCGGTATCCTTAAGGTTTTGTGCCTGGGCATGGCCCTGGCTGCCGTATCCAATTACGGCAACCGTCTTGTCCTTTAACAGCTCTAGATTACAGTCCTTTTCATAGTACATTTTTGTCATTTTTGTTCCCCCTATTTAGCAGTAACAAGGGCGACCCCACTGTATCGGCATGACCCCTGCCCCGATTCTGTTTCTATTACATCTGCAAGTTTTTCTAGTTGATTCCTAAGCTGACCCAGAGTCCAGCCTTCGCAGGTTACTGCAAAGGTAATGCGAGATGCCTCCGGGTCTTCGGTATCCCTTATGATGAAGCTCTCAATGCTGTACCCTTTTCTTGCCAACAGCCCCAAAACCCGACTAAAGGAAAGGGTACTACGCTCCACCAGCACCGACATTACATGACGTTTCATGGTCCTATTCCTCCTTTCCTATGTATTTGCGCCCGGAGAAATCAAAAATCCCCGTTCCTGCATTCAAACACTGCAGGGACGGGGATATACTCCACGCGTTACCACCCTAATTTGCCTCTATATCACTATAGAAACCGCTTTCCAGGTTCCATCAAACCCTAGCCTGTAACGGGGCTTACCGTTTATCCCTTACTTGTTGTGCTTCTGGGAAACAGCTCGGGAGGGATTCGCACTCCGCCGCAGTATCGGTTCGCACCACCCACCGACTCTCTGAAATCTTTGGACCGGAATACCTGTCTCCTTCATTGCTTTTGGTGATTTTTAATTATTAGTATGTATTCTAGCAGGATTTAAATAGCCTGTCAATACAAAATGCAAAGAAAGTTGAAATTTTTGTCCGCTGCAGGTTCGGCATCATTCATGCCCTTTCCATGGTTACCCTGCTACCGTCGCCAAATGCCGACGGTGGCTCCACCATAAGCCGGCGCCCTATCCTGTTTCTGAGCTCCGGCACGTGGCTTATAACCCCGATAACCCGTTCCCTTGAACTCAGCCTTTCGAGGGCGTCTATAACTACGTCCAGAAGGCCGCCGTCCAGTGTACCAAAACCCTCGTCCAGGAAAAAGAACTCCAGTGGGCTCTGGCCCTTTAGATGAATCTGCTCGGACAGCGCAAGGGCCAATGAAAGGGAAGTGAGAAAGGTCTCTCCCCCCGACAGCGTTGTTACCGCCCTTAACACCCCTCCGTTGGCGTTATCCCTTATAATGAATCCCTGGCCGGTGTCCAGTTCCAGAGCATACCGGTATTTGGTCAGCATCCCCAGGGTTTCGGAGGCCTTCCGGGCTATATACTTCAGCCTCTCCTCCGATACGTACTCCACAAAGCTGTTCCCCCGGAGCAGCCTCTGAATCTGCGTAAGCATGTCTTCCTTCCTTTCCAGTTCCCGGCGCTCCTTGCTCAGCTTTGTCCACCTTTCATGGTTTTCCTTCAACCTATCCCGGTTCAGCCTTGCCTCACCATATTGGGATATGCTTTCCTCCTTATGCTGTTTCTTGAGCTGGTACTCCTCCCTTACCCGCAACCATTCCTCCCGGGTAAGGCTTCGCCCTTTAAGTTTTTTAATGCAAACCGTTTTTTGAGTGTCAATTGAGGCGCACCGCTTGTCGTAAAGCTGTATCCTTTCCAGTAGCACCCCGGCCTCCTCTTCGGCAAGCATAAACCCTTCGGCCTGCTCCACGTTTTCAAAGCCCTTTGCCTCCAGGCTGTCCCGCAACCCTTTCTCTTCGGTTTCAAAGTTTTGTGCAAATATGTTTTCTTGATTTTGAAGGGCGCTCTTTTGGCGGGACATTTCGTTGTAACTTGTTTCCAGTTCCTTCACCCTGTCCTGGAGTTTTCTTTCGCCGTCTTCCAGGTCCTTGAGCCTTTGGTCGGTATCCTTAAGGGCCGTCTTTATATCTCTGCCTCCTGTAAGTGCTGCCAATCGTGTTTTTTCCTTCTCCCTCTGCCCGCGTAGGTTTTTGCCTTCCGTTTCAATCACAGACAATTGGCTTTCCAGCCGGTGTTTTTCCCCGGTTAGGCCCTCCAGGGCATCTCTTAGCTGCTTGTCCCGCTGCTGCAGCTCTTCCAGTTTATCCTGCAGGTCCTTCAGCCTGTTGTCCTTATCTTCTATCGCCTCCATTTCTTTGCGGGCGCTTTGTATTCCAAGCCCGGACAGCAGCTTTTCGCAGTATTTCCTTTTTTTCTCCAACTCCGCTGAAAGGCTATCCAGCGCCTTTTTTATCCCTTCAAGTTCCTTAACTTTAAGTTCCAATTCCGACTTCTTACTGTTTAATCTTACCCTAATATCTGAATACTCCTGCGCCAGAGCCCCAATGTCCTCCCTTATACCGGCAGCCAGCCCTTCCCATTCGTCCAAAGCCCTAAGCCTAGCCTGGTTTAGCTTGCCCATGCTCTCCAGTTCCAACTCAAGCCTCTGCAGGCCATAACCCCTCATTTGGCCGGGTAACTCTTCCAAAAGGTCCCGATACTTCTTATCAGCCCCTTTAAGTTCGTCGGATACCTGAAGCCGCTGTGCCCTGACAGCCCGTAGCTGCTCCTCCAGTACCAGTACCCTGCTTTCCGCATCCCTGTACCGCCGCTCGGCCTGTTCCAGCCTTTTTCCCTGTTCCTCAAGCCGCCGCTCTATATCCTGGACCCCTTCGCCCTCCTGCCCGGCCGCCGGCCGGGGGTGGTGGGTGGACCCGCATACCGGACAGGCTTGGTTATCCTTCAGGTCCTTCGCAAGGAGGAACGCTGCACCCCTCTGGTATTGTTCCCTTAGGTCATCCGTCTGCCGCCGTAGGGAATGGAAATCCTTCAATAGAGAATCCCTTTCCGCTCGCCTGCTCTCCAGTTCCTCCAACTGCCGTGCCGACTGGGCATCCACCGTCTGCAGTTTTAGTGTCAGCGAATGGATACCCTCCGCTACCGGCTTAAGGGCCTGAAGCTTCAACCCGAGCCGGTGCATATGCTCCATATCCTTCAGTATATCCTCTCGCCGGTCCGGCCTTTGCCCTTCCAGTTCCTCCTGCTGCGCCTTACACGCCTCCAGCCGTTTTTGAACCGTCCGCCCCGCGGTGGCTATATCCTCCAGCTCCTCCTTCAATTCGTCAATCTCAGTTTGAACACCGCTGCGTTTTTGGTTTTGCTCCCCAAGAGCCTCCTCCAGCCTTTCCAGTTCCTCCTCCAATCGCGCCCCGGCCAGTACCCCCTTCCGGTACCCTGGCCCAACCTTCAGCCTGTCAATCTCCGGCCTGGCGTCCCGGAAAAACTTCTGTACATCCTCCAGCTTTCCCCTGGCTGTTTTTATTTCCTCATCCTTTTTTATTGCCAATCCTTCAATATCGGCGTACTGCCCTCGGAGTTCCTTTAAGCGGGTGTCGATGCCGGTTATGTCAACCTCCACCGACAGGGCTTCCTTAAGCTTGGCCCTTCGCTCTATCAGCACCGGCCTTTCCCTTTCCAGCTCCTGCTTTTTGGATTGGTATAATTCCTTTATTTTATGCCTTTCATCCTCCAGAAGGGACAATTTACCGGATACCGTCTCCAGCCGGGCCCGGGTATCTCTAAGGCTTGTCTGAAGCCCCCTGTATCTGGCTATGGGGCCCTCCAGTTCCTTCGCCCTAAGAAACTGCTGGTACAGCTTGCGATTATTGTCCACCTGCGGCCTTTGGGAGATCAATTCCTTCTCTTCCCGGATAATGGACTCCATCTCCGTCTGGAGATCGAATATCTCCTTGGCGCCATTATACTCCTTCTCGGCCAGTTTCAGTTCCCCGTCCGCCCTATCCCTAAATTCCAAGGCTACCCTCACGCTATTTTCCGCTTGCTCCAAAGCTTCCCGGGAGGCGTCCCCCAGCGAAGACATGGCTCCCTTCACCTTGTCCAGCCCTCTTTGGACCCTGTTCAGCCGTCCTGTCACTTTGTCGGTCAAACCTTTTCCGTATTCCTCAAGGTAAAATATCCTCTCCAGCATTTGCCTTCTTTTGGCACCCTCCAGCATCAGAAACTCCTGGAACTTGTTCTGGGGAAGCACCACCGACCGGGTAAAATCGTCCGGCTTGAGGCCTAACAGTTCTTCTATTTTTACGTTCACATCAACCAGCTTGTCGGCGATAACCACATCTCCGGCGGCCTCGTTTATTTCACAGAGCCTCGCCAGCCTGTTCTCCACGAATACGTCCGAACCCTTCTTGCGCCTGTAAACCCTGTCAACCCTATAGGCTCTCCTTGTTCCGTTCCTTAAAAGGTCAAAGGTGAAAGACACCCTCACCTCGTTCATGTCGGTATTCACAATTCCCTGAGTACCCCTTCCCGCCCTTTGTACGTTGCCGTACAAAGCCAGTGTTATGGCATCCAGTACTGTGGACTTACCGCTGCCGGTGGGCCCAAATATGCCAAACAGTCCCGTCTCTCCCAGGGCTTTAAAGTCAATAACCTGCATATCCTTAAAGCTCTGGAGCCCTTCTATTTCAAGATACCTGGGTCTCACAGCCGTCACCCCCGTCCCCCTCATCTGGAAAGTCCCCGCTGTCGTTCATAACCTCAAGAAAGGTATTCATCAGTTCCTCGGATATTTCGGTTTTGGTTTTGTACAAGAAATATTCCCTGAACAACCTGTCAATACTTTTGGTTTCCCGGCTCTCCACCAACGGCATCGGACAGTCCTGCTCCCTTATAACCGGTCTTATATTGAGTATGCCTGTGTTGAGTTTCCTAAGGGTCCTTTGCTGCTCCATTGTTATTACCCTGTCGGTGTGAACCTCCAGGTCAATCCATGCGTTGCTGTCCCTTCCCTCGCTGGCCCAACTTAGAGCCTCCTCAATTCCGTTTAAGGCAACCCATCTTTTAAGCGGCTTTCCACAGCTAAGATATATCTCCCGGACGTTCGCCGGTTTTCCCGGCACTGCGTCTATTATATAAAGGGCCTTTGCATAGCCGGACTCCGAAAAACTGTAGGCCAGCGGCGAACCGGCATAGTAGGCGGGGCATGGGGAAGCCTTTACCTGCTGCGGCCTGTGCAGGTGACCCAGGGCCGCAAAATGAGCTCCCCGGGGGAGGGCCTCCGGTTCCACCGTCAGCGCTCCTCCCACCTGCAGCACTCTCTCGGAATCAGACTGTTTGCCACCATTTACGAATATATGGCTTACCATCAGGTTAACGGTATCCTTCCTGTACCTGCTGCTTAGTCCGGCTATAATGGCTGCCACCCTCTCGGAGTAGGCCCTCTGCAGCTTGGCCTCGTCGACTTCCCTGGTTAAAAGCTGTTCAAGCCTTGCCTCGGAAGGATAGGGAAGGGTAAGTATCACGGCGCTTTGACCGCATCGCGAAACTCCTACCTCCAGCCACCCGGGGCCGGAATCCGCCACCACCACCCCGGCGCCGGTTCCACTGTCCACCGCTGCCCGGCTTGCCGGGTAGCCAAGGAGTATTATACCGTTTTTGGACGCCAGGGGATTGGAAGCACACAACCGCTCGGGGTTGTCATGGTTTCCGGCGATAGCCACCACCGCCCTCTCGCCACCGTTATTAAGCCTGTCCAGGGCATAATAGAACAGCTCCTCCGCAGCCGCCGATGGGTTATAGTTGTCGTAAACGTCCCCGGCTATAAGCACCAGGTCCACCCTTTCCTCTTTGGCTATCCCGCAGAGCTGGTCTACAAACTCCCTCTGCTCCGCTATACGGTTTATGTTTTCAAGCGACCGGCCCAGATGCCAGTCTGAAGTATGCAGTATACGCACCGCTTCACCCCTTTCATAGATATCATATATAACGTGCTAATAATATCACATCTAACATCTCACCTCACACATCGCAATACGGTGTGTACCCATTCCTATATCTCTATCACGTCGCCGGTGTGGAAAAGGTACAGGTATTTGCCCGCTACCGGCTTTCCGGTAATGCGTTGAAGTGCCGAGGCGTAATACTCAATCTGAACCCGGTACCTTTCCTTTATCCTTTCAATTCCAAACGCTAAATAGCTGCCCCCGTTCCCCTTGTTTTGCTGACTTTGAGAAACGTAGTCGGTTTTATAGTCAATAAGTATTATTTTATCGTCCTCTTCAAAGAAGCAATCGATAACTCCCTGAAGCAGTATGGTCTCGTCCCGGTATACATCAGCGGCCAGATGACGGTACACGTCGGTACAGCTAATATCAAGGTTGAAGGGCATCTCCCTTCTCACGCTGCCCGACTTAAGCATCCTTTGTCCCAGCGGTGAACGGAAGAAACCCTCCAGCCTGGCGGCATCCACCACCTCGGCCTCCTGGGGGGTTAGCAGTTCCCGGGATACCATTTCCGCCACCTGGGCCTCTATGCCTTTCCTGTCAAGAGGCCCTTCAAGACATAGGTGCTGCATTACAAAATGGAGTATGCTGCCCTTCTCGGCACTACTGAAACCTTTACTCTCATCCATGAAGGAGGGCTTTTCGACCGTAGGGGGTGCATACATCTCCAACGGCCGGTATTCCTCTGCAAACTCCACCCCGGCACGCCTTTTTAGCTCGGTTACCGACAGTTTTACCGGAAGATTGGCGGATTCCCTGTAACGGTACTCCCACTCAAGCCGTTTTGCTATTTCTTCCATGTACGTCCCGGCTTTCCCGTCCCCGGCAAGGTCATTCTTATCCGCAGTCCCTTCCCGGTTGTCCTGGAAGGCATTCCTAGTAATATCACCTTTATTCCATACCTTAACTTCCCAGCAACCGCTATCCCGCTGCGGGTCCAGCCCTGAATCTCCGTCGGCGGACACCCCGTAGGGGGCGGTCGGGTAGCTCCCTTTGCTTTTATTAGACAGACGAACCGTCCCCCTGTCTAAACCAGGAGAACCGTCCCCCTGGATTAGGCAGGGACCCAGCCAGTCAAGGTAGTTCCTTGCGGCGGCGGCCTGGTACCCAGCAAGCCTCGGGCCGGTACCACAACCGCTGTTCCACCGGGCAGCCGCCCTTTCCAGGTCCCTCACCGAACCGGTTATTATCAGTTTCTCCCTGGCCCGGGTAAAGGCAACGTAAAGTATCCGCATCTCCTCCGATAGCGTCTCAAGCTTTATGCGGCATTTTACCGCCTGCTTTGCCAGCGTGGAGCGGGCAACCCTTCTGTCCGGGTCTATATAATCGGGCCCAAAGCCCAGGTCCTGGTGCACCAGCAGCCTGCGGGTCATGTCCTGGAAATTGAAGTTTTTGCCGCAGCCCGCAACAATAACAACGGGAAATTCAAGGCCTTTACTCTTGTGGATGCTCATAATCCTTACCACGTTTTCATTCTCGCCAAGCACCCGGGCACTGCCCATGTCACCGTTTCCCGATTTTATGTTGTTTATAAAGCTAATAAAGTTGAACAGCCCCCGGTAGCTGGTCTCCTCGTACTGTCTTGCCTTTTCGTAAAGCATGCGCAGATTGGCCTGTCTCTGCTCTCCTCCCGGCATCGTACCGACAAAGCTGTAAAAGTTGGTATCCGCAAAAAGGTGCCATAGAAGTTCATCGGTGGACATATGACCAGCCCGGTCCCTCCACCGGTTTAGTCTATCCAGAAAACCGCCCGCCTTTTTCGCAGTATTTCCCTCTCCGTTATCCGCCAGTCCCTTCATGGCTTGGTAAAAGGATGCCTCGCTGTCATACAGCCTTATATCCATAAGTTCCTCCGGCGTGAAGGCCCCCACCGGGGACCTAAGCACCGCCAGCAGAGGAATATCCTGCATGGGGTTATCAATAATCTGCAAAAGGGATATCATCACCTGGACTTCCACGGCAGCAAAGTATCCGGTGGAAGTATCGGCGTAAACGGGTACCCCCGCAAGTTCCAATTCCTCCCCAAGGACCTCGGCCCAGTTCCTGGTAGCCCTAAGAAGCACCACTATATCCCTGTATTCCACATCCCTGTACCTTCCCAGCCGCCTGTCGTACACCTTAAACCTTTCCTGCCTGCCGGGAGGGTTCATCAATTCCTTTATCCTTGCAGCTATCAGCAGGGCCTCCGCCTGAACTGCGTCCGGCTCCTCGTCGATACCCGATTGGTCTTGCGTATCCCCCTCACTTCCCTCCCGGTCCTCCAGGGGATCAGCTTCCGCCTCCGTGCCACCGGCCCTATCTATTATATGCACCTCCACCGGTCCGCCCACAAGGGCCCTTTGCTCTATAGGCTCCGGATAGACGGCACCGGGGTTTAAGGCCTCATGCTCGGTGTAATCAAGCTCTCCTACCGTTCGGGACATTATACAGCCAAATACACGGTTTACCGCCCTTATTATCTGCTCCCTGCTCCTGAAATTCCTGTACAACACTATCTTCCTTTCCGACTTGCCGGCCTCGGAAGGATACCTGTTGTACTTGTCCAGAAACAGTTCAGGCCTTGCCTGGCGGAACCGGTATATGCTCTGCTTTACGTCCCCCACCACAAATACCGGTGGCCCGTCTTTGCCTCCCCCGGATATAGTGCCCACTATTACCTCCTGTACGAGGTTGCTGTCCTGGTATTCATCCACCAGTATCTCTATAAACCTTTGCCTATAACCAAGGGCAACTCCGGAGGGAGTAATGGCACCCTCATCGTCCCTTTCGATCAGTAGCTCAAGGCAGTAATGCTCTAAATCACTAAAGTCCAGTACAGCCTTTTCCCTCTTCTTTTCTGAATACCTCTGCCCAAAGGCTATAACAAGGTCTGCCAGGCAGTTCATAAGCGGGTACAGCTGTCTTAAGTCACCAACCGCCTCCGCCGACGGAACGCGAAACACCCCGTCCCGGAGCCTTTTCAAGCGCCCCTTGACCTCGTCCCTTATGCCCTTTACGTGTTCCTTTGTATCCGTATCAGCGTCTTTACCGTACCTCGGCAGCCTGCCAAACTCAAGGGACATGAAGGCCTTGTGCAGGTCATCCCACCGGCCCCGGGTGTGCTCAAGCAGTTCTTCGATGTTCCTAATGTCCTGTAGATATGTATCAAGATATGGCTCCAGCCCTGCCGTCTCGTTTATTATTTCAACGGCCTCACCCATCATTTCCAGCATTCCGCCAAGAGCCATGCTGGCATCCTCCGCCAATATCTCCGCCCACCGGGTGCTGCCGAAATCGGTATCCTCGTTCAGGTTAAAAGCCTCCGCCGCTTCCCTAAGCCAGTCCTCCGGCCAAGGATGGCTCTGCACGTAATTGTACAGGTCAAGCACCATTTGCTGTAGCATTCCGTCGTCCTTCTGGCCTCCGTAGCACTCCACCAGCCTCAAAAACTCCCGCTGCTGGCTTTGATACTGCTCCTCAAACGTCTCCTCCAACGCTTCCAGTTTCATAAGAACCGTCTCGGTCTCATCGGCTACCCTAAAAAACGGGTCAATGTCTATGCAGTGGAAATTGTTGCGGATGGTTTCAAGGCAGAAGGAATGCATGGTGGTTATATTGGCCTTGTTTAAAAGCGACAGCTGCCTATGCAGCCTCGTACAGCCCGGGTTTTTGTCAAGGGCCCTTTCCAGGGCGTCGGCTATCCTCTCCCTCATTTCAGTAGCGGCAGCGTTTGTAAAGGTAACCACCAGCAGCGCGTCAATATCCACCGGGCTGGTATCGTCGGTAATCCTGCGTATTATTCTCTCAACAAGCACAGCTGTTTTGCCCGCCCCCGCCGCCGCCGCCACCAGCAGGTTGCGCCCCCTTTCGGTTATCGCTTGGAGCTGTTCGTCTGTCCATTTAATACCACTCATTTTACCTCACCTTTTTCGCCCTTTTTGCTGTGCCCTATAAAGCTCCATATCCGCCCGTCCTCTATGTTTTCAAACACCCTGTACCGGTTATCGGCAAACCCGGTGTCAAACTGGCATACGGCGGAATACTCGCAGTAGCTGCACGGGGTGAACCTTTTCTTTTTATAGGGCGCTATGGACACTTCCCCCTCAAGCATTTGGCCGGCGGTTTTTGCCAGCAGGTCCCTCACATGCCGGTACAGCAGTTCAAACTGTTCCGCGCTGGCCGCCGATGATTTTCCCAGCACGCCACCCTTGTTTATCCTGGCGGGTATTATAAGGGAACTGCCGTCTATCTCCCTGTCCATTTCCTTTATTATCTCTGCGTCTGCCAGCAAAAGGCCATTCATTCTAAGCTTTTTCATCACGGCTCTTTCTATTTCCTCCTCTGTCATACCACCCTCGTCGTTTACTATAGGATCGTCTATCCTGAAGTACAAAAGGCCCGCCGGCAGCACCGGCTCCCTAAACCGATCGGCCCCGTTTTCCAAAAGGGCTGCCAGGTATGTAATAAGCTGTATCTGCAGCCCGTAATATAAATCATCCAGGCTAAAGTCCTTGCTGCCTGATTTGTAGTCCACAACCCTTATGTAGGTACCGTCCTCCGTTTCCATAATATCCACCCGGTCAATCCTGCCTGTAAGGTACATCCTTTCCCCGGAAGGCAGTTCCAGCGAAATGGGCGGAAGGTCCCCGTCTCCGCCGAAGGCCAGCTCGTAGCCAAGGGGCTGGAAGCCGCCCCTTTTGATGTGCTGGGCTATAGTCCATACCGCCCTTGTCAGCACCCGTTTCAGTCTTGAAGTCAGATAACTGTACCGGGGCGAACTGCCCAGCACCGCTTGGGGGTACTCTTTCAGCATTTCATCCACTATACACGATACCTCCCGGCGACACCATTCCCTGTCCAGGTCCCTCCACGACATCCCCTTTCCCTCCAGCCCTTTTGAAAACCGATCTATTACGCCGTGCATAAAGGTTCCCATGTCGGGGGCGCTCAACTTAAACTCCTTCCTCGCCCTTGCCCGCAGCCCATACTGCACAAAATAGGCAAAGGGACAGGAGGCAAACCGCTCCAGCCTTGAAATGCTGGTATAAAGAGGTCTCCCGTAAAGCTTTCCGGCTCTTTGGCTGCCTATGCTGCCGGTCTGGTTGGAATACTCAAAGCCTGCCAGCATGGATTTATACCTGTCCTGCCACCGGGGATTATCTATATACCATCGGTGTACATCCTTCCATATACCTTTTGCGTCCGGCCCCGCGGTTCCTTTTCTGACGTTGGAAATCAGCCGGTTAAAGGTGGGCAGCGGTGCCGACACCAGTTCCAGAACATCCCTTCCGGTGTCCCGCCCTGTGACGTTGCTGTATTCGGTAACGGCGGGGAACAGCCTCTTTATCCTGGATATTATGACCGAGGGCCTAAGCGACCTGCCCCTATGGTCCGCCATGGGGTAGCTCAGCCGCAGGTACTGCTCCGGAGTGGTTAAAACGCTGTATATGAGATACTGCTCCTCCAAGGCCTTTGTCCTGGTATCCTGGGCCAGTTCTACGCCCATAGAACGCAGTTCTTCCCTGTCCTTGTCGCAGAGTATTCCCTCATCGGCCGAAAGGGCGGGGAATACACCGTCGTTAACCCCGAGCACATACAGTGCTTTTATATCATGACTTTTTGACCGTCCCGTATCGGCAACCAGTACCTGGTCAAGGGCCGGCGGAATAAGGCCTATGCTGTACTCGGACAGCCCCGCCTCCAGTAGCCTTTTAAAGCCTGCGATATCCGTAACTTTGTCCCCCACCGTTTCCACCACCTGGTCAAGGGCTTCCATTACGATGTTCCAGATCTGCCGGTATTCGTTTGCAAGGTTCAGGTCCCCGGCCCTGTCCAGGCGGTCAATCCGCTCGCGTATCCTTTCGGGTACACCCATATCGCACAAAAACCCGTACAAGGCGGCACACGCATCCCGAACCCTTTTCTTTCCATCAATCCCGGAACGAAGGGACAGTAGCGGCTTTGTCACCCTCTCCCTTATTATGTTTACTCTCTTTAGCGTCTCCTTCTCATAATGGGACATCTCCCGGCCGTCGAAGGCCGGACTCATGCGGAAGGTCCATTCATCCCGGCCTGTCCAGGCACTGCCCCTTATGCCGCAGGCCAGCACGTAATTTTCCAAAATATCCATATCCTCCCGGTGAGTCCCCGTAAGCTCGGTCTTTAGATAACTGAATACCGACTGATAGGACCAGTTATGTATAAATATATCAAGGGTAGACAGTATAAACTGTACCAGGGGGTTGCTTAGTATGTCCTTTTTACCGTCCACAAAGCAGGGTATACCATATTCATCGAATACGCTGCCAATAAGCTTGTTATAGGCCCCCGGGTCCCTGGCCACTACCGCGATATCCCTGTACCTTAAACCCTTATCCCTGCACAGCCTTATAATATCCCTTGCGGTGTCCTCCACCTCCGAATAGATATTGGCGGCAGCAAATATACTTATGTCCCCGGTTTTTTCCTTGTACACTCCGCAAGGGAAGCTAAAGTACTCCCTTTCCAGGTGCGACAGCTCTCTGCTCTCTTTAAACCGGTGAGGCGGCCTTACCTCCAACGGAACCGGCGTTTCCAGCGCCACGCCCTTTTCCCGGGCCAGCGCCGTCAACCGGGATACCGCCCGGGCGGTGGGCGAGAATACCCCGCTATCCCCCGCCGCTCCACCGTCTATACAATCGGTGCTTAAGGATACGCTTACCCGGCGGGCCTTTACCATCAGTTCTCCAATAACCCGGTACTCCTGGGGAGTAAACCCAGAAAACCCGTCCAGCCAGACCTCTGCCCCGTCAAAGAGGCTGCACCGGCCCAGTTTTTCTGCCAGCAGCGTAAGATGGTCATCGGCGTCTATGTACTTGTCCCCCAGCGCCCTTTCAAAGGCCCGGTATATTTCCGAAAGCTCCTTAAGCTTTTGCTTAAGCAACCCGTTACCCTTAAGCCTTCCCCAAATCCCCTCCAAGCCGTCGGGGGAAATACCGTATCGCTTGAATTCGGAAATGGTGCCGGCCGCTATTCCTACAAACCCCCGCTGTCGGGCTGTCTTTGAAAATATGCTCAAACCGTCCTTCATGTCCTCTATTATGCTACACAAAAGCACCGCCTTGCCCGCAGAATCAATCGTTTTCCGGGTCAGGCCGCCCACATCGTTAAAAACGCGGTAGGCCATGCGCCTGAAACTCATTACCTCCGCACCTATTATTCCGGTTGACCCCACCACACTCACCAGTTTTTTTTCCGCCTGGAGCGTGTACTGTTCCGGCACAATCATTACCAGCGGGCCTTTGCCGCCTTCCCGCAGTACTTGCTTAATCTCCTGCATGCACCGGTGGCTTTTCCCGGTACCTGCCCTCCCGTATACAAATCTCAACCCCATAGGTATCCACCCGTTTCTCTTTATATTATTTCCAAAACCTGCTATAATCTAGATATAAATCTAATATATATACAAAACATTAATAGCATTATACTCCTTTATTTGTGACTTAGAGGGCGCACTTTATCTGTCATTCCTAAGAATCAAAGCCCAAAGAAGCCGACTTTGTCATTCTTAACGTAGTTAAGAATCTTATTGTAATCAGGCATAGAATCCTTCGCTTCGCTCAGGATGACAGCTGCTCCACTCAGGATGACAACCTTTACTCCCAGCATGACAATAGTCATGCTCAACATGACACACTAGGAGATGTAAAGCTCTAAATGCGTTATTATATGGACCATTATTCATACTGTAATTATAGTAAATACAACCATAATTGTAAAATGCTTTTGGACAGCTTAGACTACCAAAAAAGCATGACATCAACGGGACCAGCCTCAAATCAACCGGCAGGAGGTGTGAAATGAATAAGGGGCTTTTGGACAGGGACAACCCTGTTTCTGGTTTACACCCGGAAGATACAGAGGTAACCGGCAGGGTATGTGGCGCCATTGCGCAGATAGATATCAGGCAGGTATACAAAAACAACAGTAACAATGCCATAGACGCTGCCTATATATTCCCGGTGCCGGATTCCGCCCTGGTGACGGATTTCCACGCCAGCATGGGAAAGGCTGAAGTAAACGGATTTGTTATGGAAAGGGAAGAGGCGCGCCAAGCTTACGGAAAAACGGCGGGCGCGACGGAGGGTACACTCCTTCCCGGAGAAGGGAGACAGGATATCCCGGGCGTGGCTTTGGGTATGATTCCTCCCGGCGAAAGGGTGTGTATACATATATCCTATATACAGCAGCTTGAATATTACGGAAACCAGTTAAGAATCTCGGTGCCCGCGCTGACTGCACCCGATGGTTACGGTATACTCCCGGAGGAATGTTCCCAATCCCGGGAGGAAAATTTCAGTAAAACCCGGCTGGTTATATGGATGGCTTTGCACAGAAGGGCTGTGAGCTTCCAGTCCCCCTCCCATGCTATAAAGGTAGACAGGCCGGAGGAATATAAGGCCGTCATAAGCCTCCAAGGGGAGTACACGGGACTGGACAGGGACTTCGTTCTTCTTTGCACCTTCCGGGAGGAAGAAAGCAGCCGCGGGACCGCTTACTGTACCGGCAGCAACGGAGGAACCCTTTATATGACCCTTGTACCCTGGCTTCCGGATGCCGAAGGGGCCGGTGCGAGGGACTACATTTTTCTGCTGGACACCTCGGATACCATGACCGGTCAAAGGCTGGCCATGGCCAAGGCAGCCTTTAATACAATGTTAAGAAACCTTTCGGAAATAGACACCTTTCGTATCGCGGCCTTTGGAAGCGACGTGCACACCTTTGCCGGCGGCAGCAGCCTGCCCTATGCCCAGGCAAGCCTTGACAGGGCCTCTAGATGGATTTCAGCATTAACCCCCGAAGGCAGAGCGGATATGTTTAAGGCTTTGAGATATGCCCTCCCCCCCGGAAATAACGGCAAAAGCATTATAATGCTTCTAACCGCCGGGAGGATTGAGGATTCGGACGACCTGGTAAACTACGTTAAGCATAATATAGGGAAAAACAGAGTCCACGTATTCGGTGCCGACACAAGAGCAAACCTATGTATGCTAAAGAGAATAGCTGACGTGGGCAGGGGTAGCTGCCAGGTGCTGCGGCAGGGTGAAAGCATGGAAGACGGTGCCATCAGGATGTTCTGCGGGATAACAGGCACGGTGGCAGAAAGGGTTGGGCTGGACTGGACCGGTATAGAGGCGGAGGACGTGTTTGTAAGCGGGCTGATAAACGTCCGCCATTTAGAACCCATTACGGTGCTGGCACGTTTCCCCGGGCCCCTCGAAGGTAAAGCCCTTTTAAGGGGGAATACCGACGGAGGCATATTTCACCTTGCGCTGGACGCCTCGGATATTGAGCAGGACAACCGGTGGGGTTTTATTGAAAAAATATGGGCCAAAAAAAAGATTGAACACCTGGAGGGCGTTCTCGCATATACCGCGCCGGAAAAATATGAAAGGGTCCGCGAAGAAATTATAAGGCTTTCCAAGAACCACAACATACCCACAGCGTTTACTTGTTTTGTAGCGGTGAAGGTGGTACCCGACAGGCTGACCGGCCTGCCGGTGCCAAGGATGCTGCCCGTTTTCCAGCCTGCCGGTGAAGTGTATAATGACGGGGAAGGGCAAGGCAACAAAGCTGACGACATAGAACGCCAAAGCACCGGGGGCAAAGCCGAGCCCCTTACCCGCAGCGAAATATTAAGGATGCTGGCAAGAAATCAGCAGGCCAACGGTGCCTTCTATGCCGGTACCGCCGACAGCCTGCTGGCAAAATTGAATACCACCGCCCTGGCCCTTATAGCCTTTACGGCGGTAAGGGAAGGCACAAATATATACCGGAGACAGCTTGAGAAATCGGTAAAATACCTGATTGAGCGTGTAACCAACGGCAGGATTACCCCGGAACGGAGAGAAAATACTCAAACCCTTCTGCGGACCATACTGGCTTTGAAGCTGTGCCTGGAGAGCGGCGTAATAAAACAAACGGAAGAGGAATGGGTTTTACGGTGGATTGACGATATAAGGGAAGGGGCAGAGGCATCGCTGGCCCTTACCGGCGGGCAGAGCGAGCTGCTGGACTTTCTTGACGGTGACATCCAGTGGCAGTGCCGTCATACCATAAAAGGTATAGCAGCAATAAACGACTCCCCTTCCATACTGAAAAAAAGAATAGCCCTTTCGGCCTGCGAGGGCGATGCTGTACCGGCGCTGGCAAGGCTGGGGGTATTGGAAGCGCTGAAGAGGTAAGAGAGCGGAGCAGCCCGCTCTTTTTTATTTTGCCTGTAACTATATCTGTAACCCGCCTCTAAGAATGGGACTAGATTGTTGGCAAATACAATTAGGCTTCATGAATACCCGCTTTTGCAAAAATGCTTTAGAGGAAACTTAAGCCTTGCTTCTTGAAAGTCCTAACGCATCCAATAGGGCGTCCATGCCCCAAGGAGCCTGGCCTGGCGTCCTGCCAGGCCTACGGACTTTCTGCGAAGCTTCGGCGAGTTTCCTGACAAAACCATTTTAAGCATGCGCTTGCGTTTCATGAAGCCTTATAAATTTTAGTAATTGAGTTTTTCTTAATTCTGTAACCCGCCTTTAAGCATGGGCTGCTATTATAAAAAGGAAACCGGGCATAAACCTTCATTAAATGAATTATTTTTAATGAAGGGGCAAAAACTATGGGTTACAGGATAGGTATTGGAAAGGTGCGTTATATGAGAATACACAGACGAAAGAAGGAAAAAACCGGCGACCCCTTAAAAGACAATATGGACCTTAGCCAGCGCTATCAAGAGGTCCAAAAAATGAAGCTGGAGCCCGGCTTGGAGCAAAACCTCCAGACACTACAGCAGGTATGCGGATACAGCCAGGACTTAAAAATACGCAGGTTTAACATAAACGGGCAAATCCCCGCAGCCCTCGTATACTTGGACGACATGGTAAACACCCTCAGTGTAGAAGAAATACTCCGGGTACTCATGGTAGACGTACAAAGAATAGAGGGCTGGCAAAAGGACCGCAGCCTTTTGCGTTCCGCGATAAAGGACCTGCTTATAATAAACAGCGTTGAGGAAACGGACAGTATAGGCGAACTGTTTCTCAAAATGACCCATGGGAACACCGCCCTCCTTGTGGAGGGGCAGGCTGCAGCCTTTGTCTGCGGCACCGTTGATATAAAAAACCGGGACATAACCGAACCCCTTTCCGAGACAAATATCCGGGGACCCCGGGACGGCTTTGTCGAAAGCCTTTGCATAAATATAACCCTTATTAGGCGCCGGATACGGGTGCCCCACCTGTGGATTGAAACCTTTGAAATAGGCAGCCTTACCAAAACTCAGGTAGCCATTGCCTATATAAAAGGCCTGGCGGATGAAAAAATGCTGGAGGAACTCCGGAGCCGACTGGAGAGGATAGATACCGATGCCATCCTTGAAAGCGGATATATAGAACAGTACATAGAGGACCAGCCCTTTACTCTGTTTCCGCTCACACTGAGGACCGAAAGGCCGGACATAGTATGCAGTTCCATTTTATCCGGCAGGGTGGCTGTTTTGGTGACCGGGTCCCCCCATGTGCTGGTGCTCCCGGCGGATTTCCCGATGTTTTTCCAGGCCTCCGACGACTACTACGAGAAACCGCCCCAGGGGAGTTTTGTACGTATACTGCGCTGGATAGGTGCCATAATATCGGTTTTCCTTCCCGGCTTTTATGTGGCGGTGGTCAACTTCCACCAGGAACTTTTGCCCACCGCCCTGCTGCTTCGCGTTACCGCCAGCCGGGAGGGAGTGCCCTTTCCGGTTATTGCGGAAATCCTTATAATGGAAGTACTGTTCGAGGTTTTAAGGGAGGCGGGCATCAGGCTCCCCGTCGCAGTCGGTCCCGCCATTAGCATAGTGGGGGCACTGGTCCTAGGTGAAGCCGCCATCCGGGCGGGCATAGTGTCCCCGGCGGTGGTCATAGTGGTAGCAATGACCGCCATTGCCAATTTTTCCAACCCAGTATTTAGCATGGCCATAGTCCTCAGAATATTAAGGTTTGCCTTTACAATACTGGCGGCGGTCTTCGGCCTTTTTGGGATCCAGTTCGGGATACTGCTGCTGGTAGTACACCTTTGTTCGCTGCGTTCGCTGGGAATTCCCTATATGTCACCCTTGGCTCCCAATATACCGTCGGATATGAAGGACAACTTCCTGCTGGCACCCATTTGGGCCAGGACCACCCGGCCCAAAATATTGGGCCGGCGGGAGCCCGTAAGGCAAAGTCCCGGGCAAATGCCCCACCCTGGAAAACACAGCCAGGAGGAGATAAAGGGAGGGAACAAAGATAAAAACCGTTAATTTCCCAAAAACCACCACCGAGAAGATTGCCAACCGGCAGCTCTTATACATGCTGTTTATGATGCGAACCACCGTAGTTATAGCCTTACTGCCGGTACTGACCTCCTCGGATGCGCTGCAGGATGCCTGGGCCTCCGCCATAGTATCCTTTTTTGGTGCCGCCCTTCTGGTAGCAATGATAGCCGGCCTTGGGGTGAGGTTTCCGGACCTTACCATTGTGGAATATGCTCAAAAGCTTATAGGAAAATGGCCAGGTAAAGCGGTGTGCCTTGTTATAATATGGGCTTTTTTGGTGATTGCCGCCACAGACACCCGGATTTACGCCGAAGCCCTGGTAATAGGATTCCTGACCGAAACCCCCATTCCCTTTATCATTTTTTCAATGGTGATAACCGGCGCGACAGCAGCTTACTCGGGTCTGGAGGTGATAGGCAGGACGGCGGATTTGCTGTTTCCGATCTTTGTAGTGATGATAGTTGTGAGCCTTGCCTTTGCGATTCCTGATGCCACAACCATGGGAAGCAACCTGGAACCGGTGCTGGCACGGGGAATAGGGCCGGTGCTGCGGGGCAGCATTATACCCACAGTGGTAATAGCCCAGTACCTGTGCCTCACCATGATAATCCCCGCGGCAAACCAACCAAAAAAAGCCCTGGGCACGGCCCTTTGGGCCCTTACCGGTTCCACCATGATGCTGGTATTAATCACGCTGGCTGTAACCGCAATACTGGGGCCCCACCAAGGTTCACGGGCGGTCTTCCCATTCTTAAGCATGGTAAGGGCTATTTATATAAGCGTATTCCTTGAAAGGGTCGAGATGTTAGCGCTGTTCGCCTGGGGGTTCGGAATCTTTATTGCCGTATCGGTGTTCATGTACTGCGGCTCAAGGGCGCTGGCCCAGGTGCTGGGGCTAGACGACTACCGTCCTCTTATAGGCCCCCTTGCGGTAATATGGGGCACCTTTTCCGTACATTCCTACCAGAACTTGTTTCAGCTTAGAACCTTTTTTCAGCCAAAAATAGGCGGCCCCTACATCCTCTCCTGGATACTTATACCCATGGGAATCCTGTGGGCGGCTTACGGAATCCGCCGCCTGGCTGGAGGTAAACCGGATGAGGAATAAAACCGCCGCTATAATAATTATTATTACACTAGTACTATCCCTTTCGGGCTGCTGGAACCGCCGGGACCCGGAAAACCTGGCCCTGGTGCTAGCCACAGCCTTTGATAGGGACCGGGAAACCGGTATGTACCATATAACGACCCAGATAGCCAACCCCCTGGCCATGGGAGGGCAGGACGCCGGCCAGGGAGGAGGCGGTGACAAGAAACCCTTCTGGACTCTGACGGCAGGCGGACAGCTTTCCTACCAGGCTATGCGAAACTTAACCAAGGGGATAAGCCGGGAGTTCTTCTGGGCCCACAACCGGATTTTTGTACTCTCCGAAGAGCTTGCCAGAAACGGTATTTATCCTGTCATGGATATGGTGGAGAGGGAGCGCCAGCTCCGGACCAGCGGCTATGTGGTGTTAGCCGACGGTGATGTCAGAAAACTTATGGAAGCCGAGTTCCCGCTGGAGGAGACCGGAGCCAGGGGGCTGGACAGGCAGATCACAACTTTCCGTTACGAGCGCTCCCCTTTCCCGGTAAAGTCCATGAACGAACTGTACAGCATCCTTGCCCAGCCGGGCAGAGAGATGTTTATAGGCAGGGTTAAGGTTTCAGAAGATATGCAACAGGACCAGCCGGGACAGGGTACCAGTGCGACGGCCTCTCCGCCACCGGCTATTATTGGTGGCGGGGCAGTGTTCAAGGGAGACAAGATGGTGGGATGGGCCGATGAACAGCAGACCATAGGGTGGGCCTATGCCACCGGCAGGGTATTCCGTTCAGCCCTTTATATTAAGGACCCCGTCGATGACGCCACTCCGCTGGGCATAGGTGTTTATAACCTCAAAAGCGAAATGCATCCGGAGTTGGAAAATGGCCGTCTGAGTATTAAGGTGGATATTAAGGCCTTTGGAATACTGCTTGATATTCCCGTCTACAGGGACTTAGAGGTTGATAGCAGTTATATAAAATCCCTTGAACAAAGGAGCGCCCAGGCCATCCGGGATGCTGTCCATTCAACCATAGCCCTTTCCAGGGAGCTGGACTCGGATATAATAGGGGTTGGAAACCTCATATACCGAAAGCTTCCCGGGCTTTGGACACAGATAGAAGACCGGTGGTACGAGGTTTTCCGGGACATTGAAATTGATGTCCAGGCGTAAATGAACCTAAGGCGTACCGGTCTTGTTGCAAGCCCACTGGGGGCCGATAAAAGGAGGTAGGGGAATGATTTGGGTATGGACCGGTATGGTTATTATAGCCCTTGTGCAGGCACCAATTTTGATTAACAAAAAACAGTGGAAAGAGCTTGCAGCCTTTGCCATCTTTTGGGTCGCCGCCGGCATATACGCGTCCCTTATCCTGGGTACCTTAGGCGGTGA
>JAAYJF010000095.1 GCA_012523075.1 Clostridiales bacterium
ATTCTATCACCTGTACAGGCACATTATTCGTAAATAATTATAAAAAACTATTGCATAAAAATAAAATAATAGTATAATTATCTTTATACAATGAATATTAATACATATGTTCTAAAGGAGGAATTGGGATGGTCTCAAAAAAGAAAGTGGTTCTGGCTTACTCGGGTGGCCTGGACACTTCTATAATTATACCTTGGCTGAAAGAAAACTACGATTATGAGGTTATAGCAGTATGCGTAGACGTGGGCCAGGGCACCGAGATAGAAGCGGCAAAAAAGAAGGCTGTTATGTCCGGTGCCAGCAAACTATACGTAGAGGACGTGAGGGAAGAGTTTGTAAAAGACTATATATTCCCTACTTTAAAGGCCGGAGCTATCTATGAAGGAAAGTACCTTTTAGGCACCGCCTTCGCCCGACCGCTGATTTCGAAGAAACTTGTGGAAATAGCCCACAAGGAGGGTGCCGAGGCGATAGCCCACGGAGCCACCGGAAAGGGCAACGACCAGGTAAGATTTGAACTCACTATTAAGGCCCTTAGCCCCAATATGAAGATAATCGCTCCCTGGCGTATATGGGATATACGGTCCAGGGAAGAATCCGTGGATTATGCCATGGCAAGGGGTATACCGGTGCCTGTAACAAAAGCCCATCCCTACAGCATGGACAGAAATGTATGGCACCTAAGCCATGAGGGTTCGGACCTTGAAGACCCGTGGTTTACACCGGGTGACAACACATACCTCTTGACGGTACCGCCGGAAAAGGCACCGGATAAGCCCACCCATTTGGAGCTTTATTTTGAAAAGGGCATACCCAAGGCAATAAACGGTATTGAGTATAGCCCCCTGCCCCTTCTGGAGAAGCTAAACGAAATAGGGGGTCAGAACGGCGTCGGAATAATCGATATGGTTGAAAACAGGCTTGTGGGCATGAAATCTCGAGGTGTTTACGAGTGCCCCGGCGGCACAATCCTATACAACGCCCACAAGGAACTGGAGCGGCTTACCCTCGACCGCCAGACCGCCTTTTTTAAGGATACCGTTGCCAACCAGTACGCCCAGTTGGTTTACGACGGCCTGTGGTACACTCCGCTAAAACAGGCGCTGGACGCCTTTGTGGACAGTACACAGCAGACGGTCACCGGGACCGTTAAGATGAAACTATACAAGGGAAGCTGCACAGTATGCGGCAGCAAATCCCCCTACTCGCTGTACAACCAGGAATTCGTCACCTTCGGCGAGGACGATGTTTACAACCAGCAGGATGCCGAGGGCTTTATAAACCTCTTTGGCCTGCCCCTCAAAGTAAGGGCCCTAATGGAGGAAAGACACCAGCAGGACAACAAAATGCAAAGGAAGATAAAAGCGGTATGAAGCTTTGGGCGGGACGTTTTACAAAGGATACCAAAAAGGAAATGGATGATTTCCATTCATCCATTTCCTTTGATATGCGCCTTTACAGGCAGGATATTTTAGGAAGCATAGCCCACTCGGAGGCTCTTCTTAAATGTGGGATTATAACCCAGGAGGAATATACAAAGATAAGGGAAGGCCTGGAAGGCATACTTGGGGATATTGAAAAAGGCACTATCCACTTTGACGACGGCCTTGAAGATATCCATATGAATATAGAAAAACTGCTAACCGATCGTATAGGCGAAACGGGCAAGAAACTCCACACCGCCCGCAGCCGTAACGACCAGGTGGCGGCTGATTTGAAAATGTACCTTAGGGAAATGATAGAGGACCTTGAATTATCAATAGCAGGCCTTCTAAAGACTCTGGCGGACCTTGCGGAGCAGAACTTAGGCACCATTATGCCGGGTTATACTCACCTGCAGCACGCCCAACCGGTTACCCTTGCCCATCATCTTATGGCATATTTCGAAATGTTCAAAAGAGATATGGGGCGCCTCAAGGACTGCCGGCAGCGTATGGACGAAAGCCCGCTGGGCAGCTGCGCCCTGGCCGGCACCACCTACCCGCTGGACCGGGGACTTACTGCAAGCCTCCTGGGTTTTAACGGATTTACGTCAAACAGCCTGGACAGCGTGAGCGACAGGGACTATGCCGTAGAATTTCTTGCTGCCTCGTCGGTCATTATGATGCACCTCAGCCGGTTTTGCGAGGAACTCATACTGTGGTCTTCCAGCGAGTTTGGCTTTGTGGAGATGGACGACGCTTACAGCACCGGTAGCAGTATAATGCCCCAGAAAAAAAACCCCGACGCGGCGGAGCTCATAAGGGGAAAAGTTGGCCGGGTGTACGGCAACCTGATAGGCCTTCTAACCGTTATGAAGGGACTGCCCCTTGCCTATAACAAGGACATGCAGGAGGATAAGGAGAGCGTCTTTGATACCGTTGATACCCTCAAGGGCTGCCTGTCTGTGTTTGTACCGATGCTGGCCACATTGAAATTTAACAACACCGCTATGTATAAGGCGGTAAGTAGCGGTTTTACAAACGCCACCGATGTGGCCGATTACCTTGCCAAAAAGGGAGTGCCCTTTCGCACCGCCCACCGGATGGTGGGAGAACTGGTCCAAAGCTGCATCCAAAGGGGCCTTTCCCTTGATGAACTTTCCCTGGCTGATTATAAAAAGGTGTCACCGGTCTTCGAGGAGGATATCCTGGACGCAATAAAGCCGGAAAACTGTGTGAAGGCTCGCAATACCCCCGGTGGGCCAGCGCCACAGCAGGTAAAAAAGCATATAGAAAAATCCAGGGGTTTTCTGGCCGAGATTTTAAAAAACGAATAACCCAAATCCACGGGGGCGGTTCTTATGGATTCTTTGAATTTTTGAAACCACAGGGATGGCCCCTGTGGACTCCATTCTAGCAGCCCATGCAGTTTATCTTGTTGGTGGCAAGGTTGTCCACCATAACCTCAAGGATGGTGTGATCGGTCTCAAGCATTCCCGGGTCGCTTACCCTCCCTAAGTTTTGTATTGTCTTTTCCACGCTGCAGTGGATTATCCCGTTGTCGCAGGGTACCACTGTCCCCTCCATGGCCAATATCGCAGACTGCAGCGCCACGTATGCCGCCGTTGAAAGCTTAAGCGTACAGCCCACCTTTCCGCCGTCGCAAATCATACCCGTTATGTTTGCCACCATGTTCTTTATTGTTCCCTCAATCTGACGGTTATTCGCTCCGTACAAAAGGGCTATCCCACAGCTTGCCCCTATCGCCGCCGCCACGGCACAGCCGCACAGTGCGGAAAGCTTTCCGGTATAGCTTTTTATATAAATGGTAACAATATGGCTCAGCGCCAACGCCCTTGCCAGTTCCTTCTCGGTGGCTTCCAGTCTTTCCGCCACGGCGGTTACCGGAAGTATCGCGGTTAAGCCATGGTTGCCGCTGCCTGCGCTGCTCATAACCGCCATTTTCACACCGGCCATCCTAACATCCGCCCCCGCCGCCGTCAAAGCTGCTGCATAATTGTGAAGGTCGTTGGACAGGACACCTTTTTTAATGGAATTGTACATACTGTACCCAACCCCCATGCCCGTCTTTTGCTTGAGGCCCCTTGCCGCTACCGCAAGGTTCATGTCTCTGCCGTCAAGCATAAAGGATATCTTTTCATAGGGGATTTCCCTTATTAAGTCAATAAGCTGCGCTATCCTCATGGTCTGCAGCCATTCCCTAAGTTCGTTGCCGCTGCTCTCTTTATTGCCGTCCCTTTTGAAAATGGTCTCGCCGTTGGCTTCGATCAATACGATAACGGTATGCCCGTCCTCTATAACACATCTTCCGAACCCGGAATCGGTTTCCACGCCGCAGTCCACGTATACCCCGGGCCTGTCCAGCACCTCTACCTCTACCGCCTTGCGGTCCACAAGACCAATAGCCGTATCCGCCCCGGCCCTGTCGACATTTTCCAGCACTTCCAGTCCCCTGTCAGCTTGTCCGGCAACAGCACCCAAGGCTGCAGCCACGTCTATCCCCACTCTGTCAATGCCGGGAATCCCTACCGCCACACCGTTTTTATATATATTGCTGCTTACCTTAACCCAAATCTTTACGGGTTCTCCGTCCACCGCCCTGCGGGCGTTGGCTGCAGCCAGGGCTACTGCCGCTGGCTCGGTACAGCCAAGGGCGGGAACAACTTCCCTGCGCAGTATTTCAACAATTTTGGCTTCCTGTTCCCTCACAATTATCACCTCACGTTGTTCTATTATATTTATTTTACCACAAACACACTTTGTATTAAATAAAACAGACTGCCGTTATGAGCAGCCCATTACTTCATCGTCCTTATTGTCTGACCTGTTATTCTCATTGACCTTCTCCATCTTTGATATGGAAACCTCGTAGGCGACCTTATTGAGCACTTCGCCGCTGTACTGCTTTTTCTGGTACTCCCGGCTCTGTATCCTGCCCCATATTTTTATCCTGTCTCCCACCTTAAGCTTTTCCGAAAACCTTGCATTCCTTCCCCAGGCGATACATGGTATATAATCGGATTTTCCATAGGATCGGTTAACCGCGACCAGTATATCGGTTATCTCCCTACCAAAGGGTGTGGTACGGTAAAGAGGACTTTTGCACACATACCCGTCCAAGGCTATCTGGTTTGGATTTTTCATTTCCTCCGGATCAGCGAGCACCGACAGGTCCCTGGCAAAGATAGTAAGTATAAGCCGGTTACTTCCATCCACGAATTTGTTGTACGACCTCAGCTGACCCTGGATGGCCAGGTAATCGGTACACTTCTCTACGTCAATACCGTATATCAACCTTTCGGATACCGTAACGGGCAGTATATCCGAATAGTCACTGAGCCTTGGCACAATGACCTTGAAGTTGTAGAACCCTTCACCGTATACCTTATGGCTGAATTCAAATCCGCTGTGATACCTGCCTAAAACTGTGACAGTATTGGTGTTTACCGCCCTTTGAATCATTGACCTCACACTCCCCTTTTTATTTTCCTTTTGTATTTCTCAATCTAAGAATATGTTTATTCACCGATGAAAATTTTTATGAGGGGTTTGTTGTGTTGTTAGAAAGGTATTCAAAGGGCAGGGTGGTGATGTCTCTCCTCTTTATCCTAGATAGGCGGTCCATTTTTATCCGGAAAATATCCTGGCCTTTGTTCATTCCCTGGGCGCCCATAAGAAGGATTGTATCCCCCGTTTTTGCCTTGCATATAACCTCCTCTATTGCCGGTTCCAGCATATCGAAGAAGCGCGTCTTGACATCCGCCTTTTTTAGTTCCTCCATAAAGATTTCCCTCTCACCGTCGGTCACGTGGTCTTCATGGTCCACTACGTCGCTGCTACTGGTTACCAATATCTCCTTCGCGTCCAGCAGGTTGGCCCAATTTGCGATTGCCGAAGCGTTAGCCCTGTTTATTTCCTCGCCTCTGCTGCCCCGTATCGCGTTTATTATATAAAGGTTGTTGTAGTCCATTGCCTGTACCGTTTCAAAGGCCGCCTCGTAACTGCCCGGGTTATGGCTGAAATCGTCAATGACAATGTAGTCCTCCCGATGTATCACCTGCATTCTCCGCCATACACCCTTAAAGCCCCTAAGCGCGCTCTGTATAACCTGCGGTTCTATCCCGTATAGCAGCCCCACCGTTACTGCCGCAAGGCTGTTGTATACGTTATGCTTGCCCGGTATTGTCAGGGTTATGGGAATTTCCTGAGGCTCGACGTCACCGCCCATTACATTGGTAAAGGACCTCTGCAGGCAACAGGTATAGCTTATTCCGAAGTTGTTCATATCAATGCTGGAAGCGGTTACGCTAGCCTTCGCTCCCAACCCGTAGGTAAGTATCAGCAGCTTTGGGTTGTCCCTTACCAGTTCCAGTCCGTAGGGGTCGTCGGTGTTTATTATGGCCGCCGCTCCCGGAGGCAGCATATTGAACAGCCGCCTCTTTGTAGATACGTATTCCTGAAAACTACTGTGGGTATCCATATGATCGGGAGTTATGTTAGTGTGCACCGCAGCGTTGAACCGGATAGCGTCCACTCTCTGGTACTTAAGCCCGTGGGAGGAAACCTCCATAACCACTGCGTATACCTTCTGCCCGGCCATTTCCGCCAGGTATTTCTGGAGGCATTCACTATCCGGCGTGGTGAGACCATGGGGATAATAATTACTGCCTGCCTTTACCATAACCGTACCTATAAGGCCTGTGGCGTAACCGGCCTGACGGAATATAAACTCCGTCATGAAGGAAGTAGTGGTTTTTCCGTTGGTCCCCGTCACCCCTATCATGTTGAGCTTTTCGGAGGGGAAGCCGTAAAACCTGGACAACAGCTTTGCCAGAACCGACCTTGGGTTCTCTACCCTGATAACGGGTATGTTTATAGGCAACTGCTCTGGATTGTCCTGGGTGTAAATGACCGACGCACCCTTGGCAATGGCTTCCTGGATGTAATCATTCCCGTCCTCCTTCTCACCCCGTATTGCAACAAAGGCAAATCCCGGCTTTACTCTTCTAGAATCACAGGTAACTCCCTTAATATCGATGTCCAGATGCATTTAGTGTTCACTCCATCGTTTTTTGAGTATTCTTAGGTTTTGCTAATTGGAACTATTTATGTATTCACCAATGGACTACTCTCTAGTTAAAAGGGTATGCCAGCACCTTGTTTTGAGTTCATTCGATATTTTTGACAATAAAAAAGAGGGTATACCCTCTTGCGTAACGGGATGTGTGATGTAGGAAGTGTGAACCTTAGCTATGCTCTAAAGCAATACTTAAATCTCACCTCTCATCTCTCACCACTCATATCTCAGATGGCACGCGCAAAAATGCCCCTCCCCAAGGTCCACAAGAGCCGGCTCGGTTTCCCCGCACAGCGGCACCGCCCGGGGGCACCGGTTTTTATACCTGCAGCCGACTTCGGAGTGACCGGGACCGGGCACTTCTTCCGCCAGAATGCTCCTTTCTTTTCTCTGTTTTGGATGGTCAGCCGGAGCAGCGGACAAAAGCGCCTTTGTGTAGGGATGCATCGGTGAGTCGAACAGCCTGTCCCTATATGCTATTTCCACAATCCTGCCCATGTACATAACTGCCACCCTGTCGCTTATATGCCCAATAACACCCAAGTGGTGAGCAATAAAAAGATATGTAAGGCCCAGCCTCTGCTTTAAGTCCAGCATAAGATTAATTATTTGCGCCTGAGCCGAAACATCCAGGGCCGAAACCGGCTCATCGCATACAATAAGTCTGGGGCTAACCGCCAAGGCCCGGGCAATACCTATCCTCTGTCTCTGACCTCCGCTGAACTGGTGGGGATATCTGCCCATATGCCGCGGTTCAAGCCCAACTAGTTCAAAGAGCTCCCTTAAACGGTCCTCCCTGTCCTGGTCCCTTGCAAGTCGATGTATTTTAAGGGGTTCCCCTATAATATCCCCCGCAGTCATCCTTGGGTTTAAGGAAGCGTATGGGTCCTGGAATACTAGCTGTATATCCCTTCTTACCCGGCGCAAGCCGCTCCTTGTCATATCGGATATATTACTGCCCTCAAAGTATATATGCCCCTCCGTCGGCCTGATAAGTCCGGTAATCAGCCTTGCGAGGGTGGATTTGCCGCACCCGGACTCTCCCACTAGGCCGAGGGTCTCCCCAGCATCCAGCGTAAAGTCCACACCATCAACCGCCTTAATAAAGGCTTTGGCCCTAAGAAACCCCAAACCCTTCACAGGAAAATACTTCTTTAAATTTTTTACCTCCAGCATATTCGCCTGCACACGCTGTTCCTCCTAATAGAAGCGAAGGAACGGTTCCCCTGCTTCCATATGCGAAGTGATAAATGTGATTTAAGAAGTGCGCACCTTAGCTGTGCTTTAAAGCAATACTTGAATCTCACCTCTCATATCAGATGACACGCACAAAGGTGCCCTTCCCCTATGTCAACAAACTCCGGCTCGGAAGTCCGGCACATCCCCCGGGCATACCTGCAGCGAGGATAAAACCTGCACCCTCCCGGCAGGTCCCGGAGATTGGGGGCTGATCCGTCCATCACGTCCAGCCTCTGTCCGTGGTTCCTATGCCCCGGGACCGACGCGAGCAGACCCCTAGTATAGGGATGCCTAGGATTATCAAAAAGTCCGTTTACGTCGCAGTACTCCACTGCCCTACCGGCGTACATCACCAACACCCTTTGGGCAGCCTCGGCCACAACCCCCAGGTCATGGGTGATTAATATTACCGCAGTACCCAGTCTATCCTTGAGTTCCTTTATTAGTTGCAGTATCTGGGCCTGCACCGTCACATCCAGGGCCGAGGTGGGTTCATCTGCGATAAGCACATCGGGTCTGCAGGAAAGGGCCATCGCAATCATAACTCTCTGGCGCATCCCACCGCTCAGCTGGTGGGGGTATTCCCTTACCCTTCGTTCCGGCTCAGGGATGCCCACAAGGGACAACATTTGTATTGTTTCCTTCATCGCTTCATTCCTATTTAGTCCCCGGTGGGCCATAAACACCTCAGAGACCTGGCGGCCTATTGTTAAAACGGGGTTTAGTGAGGTCATGGGTTCCTGGAATATCATCGAAATCTCCCTGCCCCTTATCCCTCGCATCTCCTCCCGGGAAAGGTTGGCAAGGTTTCGTCCCTTGAAGATTATCTCGCACTGCTCAATCCTGCCTTCCGAAGCCGGTATAAGTCCCATAATCGACAGGGCCGCAGTGCTTTTCCCGCAACCGGATTCCCCTACTATACATAGGGTCTCGCCTCTTTCAAGCTGCAGGTCCAGCCCGTCCACCGCCGGCACCATCCCGTCCTTGGCATAAAGATAGGTTTTCAAACCTCTGACCGTGAGAATTGTCTCCCCCATGCCTTCACCGCCCTTCACCGCCGCTTTGCCTTGGGTCCAGGGCATCCCGCAGCCCGTCCCCCAAAAGGTTAAACCCAAGCACAAGTGCCATTATCGCCAAGCCCGGAAATGCCGACCACCACCACGCACCGGCCAGAAGGTACTGCCTACCCTGGTCAATATCATAGCCCCAACTAGGAGTGGGAGGTTGAATGCCAAACCCAAGGAAGCTAAGCGATGACTCCAGCATAATTATGCTTCCCATACCAAGGGTAGCCTGCACAATCACCGGGGCCAGTATATTTGGCAGTATGTGTTTGACAATAATTCGTGCGTCTCTCCCTCCGGCAACCATTGCCGCTTCCACGTATTCCCTCTCCCTTACCGAAAGCACTTGGCCCCGTACAATCCTTGCAACACCGGCCCAGTTAACCATACCAATAGCTGCATACATAAGAGGCAGCCCCGGCGGCAGATAGGCCACCAAAGCCAGCACGAACAAAAGGAAGGGAAAGGCGAATACAACGTTTATAAGCCACGATATAATATCGTCCGCAAGGCCGCCATAGTACCCTGCCAACGCCCCGAGGGTTACACCTATTATAACCGAAATCAGGGTGGAGGCGATTCCTATCTGAAGGGAGACCCTTGCACCATAAACCACCCGTGAATACATGTCCCGGCCGTATATATCCGTCCCGAAGAAGTGGTCCCTGCCCGGCGGCACAAGCTGCGCTTTTGCTCCACGGGTCCAGATTAACTGTTCGGTCGGGTCGTATTTTGTAATATAGGGGGCAAAGACCGCTGCCAAGGCAATAACCGCAACCATCATAAGCCCCGCCATTGCCGCCCTGTTTTCCTTAAGCCTTGCCCAGCCGTCTCTCCACAGTCCGTATGCTTTCCCTTTGCCCTTATTCTCCCTGTTTTCCGGCACCGCGGCCTTTGCCTTTTGTGTGGGCATATCACTCACGCCTCCATGTCCCGCCATATCTTATCCGGGGGTCAAACAAAGGATAGGAAAGGTCCACCAACAGGTTTATAACCACAAACACCAGTGCAAGAAACAGCACCTGCCCCCTAATTAGCGGAAAGTCCCTGTTGAGTATGGCTTCCACACCAAGCCGCCCGACCCCGGGCAGCGAAAACAGCCTTTCCACCACTACGGCGCCTCCAAGCATCTCCGCCATGCTGGTACCTATAACCGTCACAACGGGGAGCATCGCATTCTTAAGAGCATGTCCGATAATAACAGCCCTTTCGGCAAGCCCCTTTGCCCGGGCGGTACGGATAAAATCCTGCCCCAGCACCTCCAGCATCCCGCAACGGGTAAGCCGGGCAATAAGGGCCGCAGGCCTCATTCCAAGGGTAAGCACCGGTAGTAACATGTATATCCAGCTTCCGTCCCCAGTACCGGTACCGGGGACCCAGCGCAGTTGCACACAAAAAAGAAATATAAGCATACTACCAACCCAGAAGCTGGGCGCCGAAATACCTATTAGGGCTGTAATCATGCTCCCATAGTCCAACACTGAATTTTGTTTTAGCGCCGCAAGCATCCCCAGGGTAACCCCGGATACAACGGCTAGGGCCATGGACCCCAACGCTAGCCTGGCCGTAACCGGCAGCCTTTCTGCTATAGCCTGCGTAACGGGCATTTTACTTCGGTATGACCGGCCAAGGTCAAGCGTCATCACTCCTTTGAAAAAATCTACAAACTGCTGCCACAGTGGCCTGTTAAGCCCTAAGTCCTCCCTAAGTTTTTGGATAGTAGCCGGGTCTCCCCTCTGGCCTACCATAAGCTGTGCCGGGTCGCCGGGTACCACGGAGGTCAGTATAAATACAACGGCTATCGCGCCTACTATTACGGGTAAGGCCGCCATAAGCCTTCTCAGTATATATGTAAACAATACTGCTCCTCCTTCCGCAAAACAGGCTTCCACCTATGGATGGAAGCCGCACTACTTCTTTATACTATTTGTCCAGCCATACACTATAGAACCTTGCGTTATGCTCTCCGAAGGGAGGAAGCGAGTAACCCCTCACATAGGGCTGCAGCAGCTGTTCGGTGGTATAGTGATATACAAACAACCATGGCGCCTCCTCAACTGCGATTCTTTCCGCCTCCTGGTACATCCTTCGCCTTTCCTCCGGATCGCTTTCTACCCTCGCCTCGTTGGTCAGCTGGTCGAACTCATCATTCTTAAACAGTGTGAAGTTTCCCAGGGGGCCGAAGTTTGCGCTGTTTAGCAGCACGTACAGGAAATTGTCCGGGTCGGGATAGTCCACCACCCAGCCCAGCCGGAAGAAAGTGGCCTCGCCCTTCCCCATGGCCTCAAACAACGCTGCTCCGTCCATATGCTTAAGCTCCAGTTCTATGCCCGCATCCTTCATCTGCTGCTGAAAGGCCTCTGCAATCCTCCTGTGTATATCATCGGTGTTATACTGTAGCGTTATCCTTATTCCGTCGGGGTACCCCGCCTCGGCAAGCAGTTTTTTTGCCTTCTGTGGGTCGTAGGTGTAACCCACAAGGTCTGGATTATACCCAAACATTCCCGGCGGAAGAACACCCTTTGCCGGAGTGGCCCGCCCGTTGCGGAGCAGGTCTATTATGCCCTGCCTGTCTATCGCATAGTTTATCGCCTGCCGCACTTTCTTGTTGTCGAATGGCTTTGCGGTGACGTTCATTCCATAGAAGTAGGTACCCATCTGCGGCTTTCTCAAGAAACTATCCGGGTATTTTTCAAGCGCTTCATGGTAATAAGGGTCGTCAACCATCTCTATGGATTCGAAATTACCCAGTTGAAATTCGGTCCATTGCATGGTAAGGTCGTTTATTATCCGAAATTCCATACCATCGAGATAGGGAAGGGTGTTGTTCTGTTCGTCCTTCCTCCAGTAATCATCGTTCCTTGTTAATACCACCCTGTCGTCCTGTATGCTCTCGGAAAACCTGAAAGGCCCTGTCCCCACCGGGTGGAAGCCGAAGTCCTCGCCCCATTTTTCCACATCCTCCCTTGGAACCACCGAAAAGGTATTGTATGCAAGCATTGTTATAAAGGGTGCAAAGGGATAATCGAGAACTATCTCCAGCGTATACTTATCCTTTGCCGTAACCCCTTCCAGGGCATCCGCCGCGCCCTCATGATAATCCGCGTACCCTTTTATCATATCTATGAAATAAGCCCTTTCAGATTTGGTGTCCGGGTTGGCTATGTGGTTAAAGGTCCACACCCAATCCCCTGCTATGACTTCCCTGCCTCCGTTTTCTGTTGGAATATCCTCTCCTATTACCGAATGAAATCTCACATCCTCCCTAAGCTTGAAGGTGTAAACCAGGCCATCATCACTGATATTCCAAGATTCGGCGAGATTTGGAATCACATCACCGTCACTGTCCACGTCCACCAGCGTTTCAAACAACTGGTAAACAACCCTAGAGGAAGACGTATCGGTGGCGTGTACAGGGTCAAGGCTTTTGGGGCTCTCTGTAATGGCTATCCTGTAAATACCTCCGTATCTGTTCTCCTGTTCCCCCTCCGGAGCGGTGAAATTAGGATTGGCGCAGTTGGCCAGCGTCCCTGTTATTAATAACAGCGTTAAAATGATTATAAAGGGCCTATTCTCTTGCAATTGTATCCCTCCCGTATATTTATCCAATTACTAACCGCTGTTAAAGCACCCATTCCATTAATGGGAATATTATCGGCGTTAGACCCTAGATGACTGTTTCACCGTCCGCCTGTTGTTGACGGAACCCCGGTGCTGTCATAACACTCCTATGCAATATTTAATATAACATTTATTAATTCTGTATAAATCTACATATCCCTTCAAATTATTATTAAATTAGCAGAAAAAAATAGGTGGTTGTCCCACCTATTCTCGCCGCAATCCTAAACCACTTTATCCAGAGTGCACAGTTTGCTGGTACTTCCGTCAAATTCGATCCTGTATACCACAAAGCTGTTTCCTTCAATGTGGACTTCAAAGCAGCAGTTCTTGCAGAAAAACTTTTTCCTGCTTATTATCCCCAGCTTAGAGTTGCAGAATGGGCACAGCATAAAATCCCTCCATCCGATAAGACGTATATCCTGCTGCAAGCCATCATCTGTATGGTTGTCTACAAAATTATTTTACTATAAATGCAAAAAATATGCCATGCTTTTATTTAACAAAAAAAAAGGTATAATAAATCCAAGGAAATCATTATATTGTTTATTTTTCTACGATACTCTGGTAGAATCCTGGTGGGAACATTCATCTGAGGAGTGGGGTGTGTGATATGAGATGTCGGGTCTTCTTTATACTACGGAGCAGCGCGCAAATCTCACCTCCTACATCTCACCATCCACTTCACAATTAGGAGGGATTTTGTGGACTGGAAACTGTTTTTCACAGCGTTCTGTATGCTGTTTTTGGCTGAATTGGGCGATAAAACACAGCTGGCGGTATTCACGCTGTCCACCCAGAGCAGCAGATTTATGCCGGTATTTCTTGGAGCCTCCGCCGCTCTTGTGGTGGTAACCTTTATCGGGGTATTCCTGGGAAGATTTGTGTCAAATTATGTACCCATCCCCATTTTGCATACCGCCGCGGGGATACTTTTTGTGGTTATGGGGATTATCATTTTAAAATCATCTATACCGGAATTATCAAAATATTTCAGGTGGTAAAAGCTTTCTGGCTTCGCCTATCATGTACAATGAGCCTGAAAAAACAATCATCCAATCCGTCGTTGCAGTTACATACTCTTCCACGGCCTGCTGCACCGTATACACGCAGTCCGCATTGCTGTTGTATTTTTTGACTATTTCCATTAACTCTATGGGGTCCATGGCCCGGGTGCTCACCGGCGAAACCGTCACCACCCTTTCTGCGTAGGAGGCAAGTATTTCCACCACCCTGTCCACTGCCTTGTCCTTAAGCATACCAAGCACCAGAAGTATCCTTTTGTCGGGAAAAAACTGTTCCAATCCCTCCACCAGCGCCTTTGCGCCTTCCTCATTATGGGCTCCGTCAATAAGTACAAGGGGCTCTTTTCGTATTACCTCCATCCGTCCCGGCCACCGGGCCTTTTTTAAGCCTTCCCGGATGACCGTTTCGGATATGTCAAGCCGTAGACATGCCAAAAGTGCCAGGGCTGCGTTGCCCGCCTGGTGGCGCCCTATAAGGCCTATTTCGATTCCCCTGTATTCCCTTTGCTGCCAAATAAAATCGAAGGTCTGGCCCCCTTGTACCGGTCTTTGGTTAACAATACTTCCGTCACCGGCATATATAAAAGGTATCTCCCTATCGGCGCATATATCCTTTATGGCGTCCTTCACGGCCTGCTGCTGCGGCGCGCAAAGGACCGGTACCCCTTCCTTAATTATCCCGGCCTTTTCCCGGGCAATGCTTACCCGGTCGGGGCCAAGCACGTACATGTGGTCAAGGCCAATGGGGGTGATTACAGAAACCACAGGGCTTATGACATTGGTGGCGTCAAGCCTGCCCCCCATTCCCACCTCTACAACCGCATACTCCACCCCTTTTCTCCGGAAATGCTCAAAACCAATGGCGGTTAAAGTCTCAAACTCGGTGGGATGGGGATAGCCCTCCTTTAGCATTGTGTCTATACAATTCTTAACGCGCGCAGTTATTTCCGCCATTTCCTGCTGGTCTATCTCTTCCCCCGCAACCCTTATCCTTTCGGTTATCCTTTCAAGATGAGGGGAGGTGTAAAGGCCGGTCATAAATCCGGCCTCCTTTAATACCGAAGCTATAAAGGCGCTGGTGGAGCCCTTGCCGTTTGTACCTGCCACGTGGACCGTTCTATAAGCCAGGTGCGGGTTTCCCATAAGGTCCAGCAGCCTGGTTATGTTTTCAAGGCCCGGCCTGCTGCCGAACCTATAGGTACCCCCAATGAATTCGATTGCTTGCTGGTAATCCATATTATCCCCCCGGAAACAAGAGGGCGTTACGCCGCTCCCTTCTTTTACCTTGCATTTTGGTGGAAACAGGGGGACTGTTTCTTGTTTTCCCCAGTTCCCCAATTCAACGCACTTATAGTATTGCATTCCATTATCTGTCATCCCAAAGAAATGGAGCCCGAAGAAGCCAGCTCTGCCTCTTAAGAGGGCGAAGCCCG
>JAAYJF010000006.1 GCA_012523075.1 Clostridiales bacterium
AATTGCCATGAAACAGTAAAAAATAAAGCCAAGCCTATGGCTTGGCTCGCATCCAAAACTTATTTTGTTATATTTATACCTCTGTCTCCAACCACAACCGTTCCATCTTTTAATGAGATATATGGTGAAAACTCAATGGTTTCATTGTTATAAGTAAAGCGAATTGTTGCATCCGGAAAAATGTCACTCACATTACATTGAATTATAAATGGACGGCATTCTTTTTCTTCAAATATTAATGATGAATCTATCGTTTGGATATCATTTTTATACAATGATAATGGCATATTTGAATATCTAGGTATTACAAGATAATATTCTCCTTGTGATAAATAGTGAATAGGTATGTTTTCGCTATCTAAATATTTTTGTATATAAAACGAAAGTTCACCGATTTCATCATAACCTAAATACGCTACAGCATATAGCTGATCGTTGAGAAATGGTATGGATTCTACCTTTTTTATTCCAGAATCACCTTTTTCATTTTGGAGTATAAAGCACCCAGAGAACAATACAATAAGAGCAATAATTACAACTGCGTACATAACTATTTTTTTCATTTTTATTCCACCTCATATAATATAAACTTTACTAGCTTAATACTTACTTTTTATCAGTAATGATAGGGCAAAAACAAACCATATCCATTAAAAATGAGTCGCCTCATGGCTGATTGTACCATAGTATTTGATACCTTAAAAGGCTTTTTACTAGTGAATATTCTGAAAAAAGCTATTGATGAAACCGGTGCTGACCACGGAAACAAGAAGTTTACTGTACTTCGTCAATTTAATATAATGATGTATGCTCACTTGTTGACAAAATTCGATTTGACGCATAAAATAATAATATATCAAATAATTTTGATATGAGGTGATAACTTGGCAATCATTTACGAAGACCACGCAAAGATATTTAAAGCTTTTTGCGATGAAAAGCGTCTGCGGATACTTGAACTATTGCGCGGCGGCGAAAAATGCGCCTGCGTTTTGCTGGAACAGTTGGATTTGGGTCAGTCGGGGCTTTCCTACCACATGAAAATTCTGGTTGAGTCGGGTATAGTGGAAAGCCGGCAGGAAGGCAAATGGACGCATTACAAAATTAGTGAAAAAGGCAGCACTTATGCTATAGCTCTCCTAAAAGAACTGACAACGCCGAATACGGCTATAGAAGAAAATAATTGCTGCGTTTGATACAGGCCATCTAACCGATGGCTTTTAACAGGCGGAATACATCAAAAATTTTTGATATATTGCTTTTTAGAAAGAAGGGTTAATGATGCAAGTATTAAAAGCGACCTGGGATATTTTCCAGAACCAGATTCTCGGCATGAAACGGCTGAATAACATAATAGGAAGTGCCTTATCCGCTTTTGGACTAAACACCCCCAATCGCTGGATCGGGAGCATTCAGTTTTTCATTTATGACGTTATAAAAATTGTAGTGCTATTATGCTTCCTAATCTTTATTATCAGCTATATTCAAAGCTACTTTCCTCCGGAACGAAGCAAGAAGATATTAGGACGATACCGTGGCATCGGGGCTAATTCTGTTGCTGCCTTGCTTGGAACAGTAACACCCTTTTGCTCCTGCTCGTCCATTCCATTATTTATTGGCTTTACATCCGCCGGTTTGCCGCTCGGAGTAACCTTTTCATTCTTGATTTCCTCGCCAATGGTAGACCTGGGCTCTCTTGTTCTGCTAATGAGTATATTCGGTGCAAAAGTCGCCATTTTATATGTAATATTTGGTTTGGTAATTGCTATAATCGGAGGCACCCTAATCGAGAAAGCGCACATGGAAAAATATGTGGAAAGCTTTATCTTGACAGCGCGAAGTGTCGATATCGAGCCTTTGGACCTTACGAAAAAGGAACGGTTGACTTATGCAAAAGAACAAATGCTATCCACCTTCAAAAAGGTTTTCCCATACATTCTGATCGGCGTCGGCATAGGTGCTATTATCCATAACTGGATACCCGAGGAGTGGGTTGTATCCTTGCTTGGAAGCAATAATCCCTTCGGTGTAATCTTAGCCACAGTAGTAGGTGTGCCCATGTATGCCGATATCTTTGGCACCATTCCCATTGCGGAAGCACTGCTCTTTAAGGGGGCTCAACTGGGTACGGTATTATCTTTTATGATGGGTGTAACCACTTTATCTTTGCCATCCATTATTATGCTCCGTAAGGCAGTTAAACCGAAGCTGCTGGGGCTGTTCATTGCTATATGTGTGATAGGAATTATAATTGTTGGCTATTTATTCAACGCTTTGCAGGCGTTGATAATTTAGGAGGGAATAAATTATGTCAAATAAGAAAATTATTGTTGAGTATCTCTATCTTGACCTAAACACCTGTGAGCGATGCATCGGGACAGACAACATTCTGGATGATGTGATGCGGGTGCTTACCCCTGCACTAAGGCTTGTCGGCTTTACTGTCGAGTATAATAAAATTGAAATCATTACGGCCGAAATTGCCATACAGCATCAATTTCTTTCCTCACCAACCATCCGGGTGAACGGGCATGATATCTGTCAATCAGTTAACGAAAACAGCTGTGGCTGTTGCAGCCAAATCAGCGATACTGCTGTGGAATGCCGTGTATTTGAGTATAACGGAGAAACTTTCGAGGTTCCGCCCAAGGAAATGCTCGCAAAAGGCATCCTTCAGGCTGTTTTTGGTCAATCCGGTGGAGGGTGTTCTTGCGATAGATATGAATTGCCCGAGAACTTGAAAAAGTTCTTTGACGGTAAGAAAAATAAAAATGGAAAAACGCCCCCCTGCTGTTGCGAAGATAGCTGCGATACTTTTGCTAAGGCAAAGGCAGAAGGACCGAAAACCGAAGGTGCAAGCGTGAAGGTGCTTGGAAGCGGCTGTGTAAAATGCAATCAACTTGAAGCTGCAACAAAAGCGGCACTTGAACAAATGGGCATGGATACAACGATCGATCATGTGACCGATTTTGCTCAAATTGCAGCTTACGGCGTGATGACTACCCCCGCCCTTGTCGTGGACGGGAAAGTAGTTTCTTATGGCAAGGTTCTCAAGACTGATGAGGTCATAAAAATTCTACAGAGGATAAGAGGGTAAATTTGTGGAAAAGAGTAAAAATACCGGAATTGGTTTTTTTGAAAAGCACCTGTTTACCTTATGTTACGATGCTTTCGGGTATCTAAAGCCCGCACAAATATCACCTTAAAGTAACGAAAGCCTGAGGCCTTTATATACCAAGGTCCCCAGGCTTTTTTAGTTTTTCAGTATGAATTGACAATAAACAATGACGCATAGTAAGAATTTCGTTCCTTTATTTGTCATTCTGAGGGCGTAGCCCGAAGAATCTTGCTTGGAGATAGATCCTTCGCTTCGCTCAGGATGACAATAACGCTACTGCACATCATCCTACCAATGTTCATTATAACATATGAAGAGACCTCTTTTGCCTAAATGAAACCCACCTATCAACATTGTAAATGTTTTTTCGTTTACCCCTTTTATACGAACATATATTCGTGTATAATATATTCACGGAGGTTGAAGTAATATGCAAGACAGGATAATAATGCACATCGATGTAAACTCCGCCTTCCTTTCCTGGCAGGCGGTATATAATCTCCAGAGGGGCCATTCACTGGACCTTAGGGAAATACCCTCGGCGGTGGGCGGAAACCAGGCAACCCGCCACGGCATAATACTGGCAAGGTCCATACCGGCCAAGAATCATGGCGTCAAAACCGGTGAGCCGGTGTGGGAGGCCAAGACCAAATGCCCGGGCCTTGTACTTGTCCCGCCCGACCGTCACCTGTACATGAAATGCAGCAGTGCCCTGATGGACATTCTACGGGAGTACTCACCCCGGGTGCAGCAGTATTCCATAGACGAAGCCTTCCTGGACTACACCGGCATGGAAAAACGCTTTGGCCCGCCCCTTGTCCTTGCCGGCCGCCTGAAGGACAGGGTCCGTGAAGAGCTCGGGTTTACGGTAAACATAGGCATATCCTGCAACAAACTGCTGGCCAAGATGGCCTCAGACTTTAAAAAGCCTGACAGGGTCCACACCCTTTTCCCTGGGGAGATAAAGGATAAAATGTGGCCACTGCCGGTGGAGAATCTTTTCATGGTGGGAAAAAGGACCGCCAAAAAACTGCGGTCCATGGGGATACTCACCATAGGCGACATCGCCTCTGCCGACCCGGACCTTTTGAAGTATAAGCTAAAGTCCCACGGCCTTCTTATATACGACTACGCGCGGGGGATAGAAAACTCCGCCGTTTTTCCCGGGTACTACATGCCCATGAAGGGTATGGGCAACAGCTCCACAATACCCTTCGATGTGGAAAATACCCGCACCGCCCGCCTTATACTGCTGTCGCTGTCCGAAACGGTGGCCATGCGCCTTCGGTACTCCCGGAGCTGCTGCAGCGTTATAGCGGTATCCATAAAATATTCGGACTTCAGGCACTGTTCGCACCAGCAGAAGCTTTTAACGCCTGTAAACTGTACCATGGATATATACAGGACGGCGGCACGGCTGTTCGACGAGGCATGGGACGGCTCGCCGGTAAGGCATATGGGAGTAAGGGCCTCCGGCCTTGACCGGGACAATCATATCCAATGCTCAGTCTTTGACCATCCCCGCTATGCCGGAAACCTCCAGCTTGACAAGGCGATAGACCGCATAAGGAATGCCTATGGGATAAAATCGGTGGTAAGGGCCTGCTTTATTAACTCCGGGATATGTGCATCCCTGGGGGGAATGGGTTCGGAAAACTGGCCGGTAATGAGCAGTACGCTTTAGGGAGAGTGTGGTATATGAAAGTTTTAAACAAGCCCGTGGACATGATAGCGGTGTTCTACAGTTCGGGCAGGGTTGAACCGGTAAGGTTTAGATACGACGATACACCGGTCAAGGTTGACAGGGTACTCAAAAGGTACAGCGAAAAACTGGCGGGCAACCGGCGGCTGTGCTTTGTATGTATAAACGATGGCTCTAAGGTATACGAACTCAAGTACGAAGTGGACACCCAGGTTTGGTACCTTTTCAAGATGTAGCGCGGGAAGGGGGCCTATATCGCCCCCTCCCGCATTTTTGACGCCGCCTCGCCCTACTCCTTTAGCAGCCCGAACAGCAGCAGCCGCCACACTCATCCTCGAACCGGTACTCCACCCCTCTCCAGTTAACGAGGTTCCACCAGTTCTTTATGAAATCCGCCCTCTTGTTCTTGTACTTCAGGTAATAGGCGTGCTCCCATACGTCCAACGCCAAAATCGGCACCGTGCCGGGTAGCATCTGGTTCTGATGCTTTTCCACCGTAAGTATGATAAGGTTCTGGTCCTCCCTTGAGTACACAAGCAAAGCCCAGCCGGAGCCTTCCACCGCCGCCGCCGCAGCCGAGAACTCCTTTACAAAGGACTCGAGACCGCCAAAGTCCCTTTCAATCTGAGCCGCCAGTTTGCCCCGGGGCTGCCCGCCGCCGTCGGGGGACATGCTTTCCCAGTAAAGGGTGTGAAGCATATGCCCCGCCCCGTTAAAGGCCAGTTCCCTTTCCCAGTGCTTTATTAGGTCAAAGTCCTGTTTCTCCCTTGCTTCCTCCAGTTTTTCCAAGGCCTTGTTAAGCCCGTTCACGTAACCGTTGTGGTGCATGTCATGGTGAATCCTTACCGTCTCCTCATCCATATGGGGCTCCAGCGCGTCATAGGGATAGGGCAGGTCGGGTAATATATACCTCACAAAATCTCCTCCTTGTATCATTTAGCTTTTTTATACCCCCCTGCTGCGGTAATAAAACATTAACCCGTGCGACATTTTATGCTATAATATCTGACAAGTTCCTACACGGAGAATTTTACCAAATAACTGCAAAAGGAGGGTTAACCATGATGTGGAAGGATATGTGCGAAATTGGAGTGGAATTAATTGACGGGCAGCACGAAGAACTCTTCCGCCGCGTGTTGGACTTTATTAAAACCATCCAGGCCGGGGGACCGTGGGAAAGCAAATTATCAAAGGTCAAGGAAACCGCGGTTACCAACCTTTCAAGGGAAAACTATAAATGCGATGTAGTACCTCCCCAGATTATAATCGGGCAGAGTAAATCCATCTTAATGGCAACAGATAAGGCAAGGAAACCCGGTAACTTAGTTTTGAAAGTCATAATATAGCAAAATGTAATATTGCAAAATAATAGCCCACCGTCTCCGGTGAGCTATTATACCCTGGTCAGCGGCCGGCACGTCCCGGCATCGCCTGCTTTTAGCGTTAAATCCCAATCTCGTCCAGTTTTTCAAGGCCGTAGGTCTTTATTATATTCATAAGCTTAATGGGGTACTGGGAATCGGTAGCGTACCCTGCCCTTCTTAATGCCCAGGCACCCTGGGTGCTG
>JAAYJF010000179.1 GCA_012523075.1 Clostridiales bacterium
CCCGATGAGTATAAGGCTAGGATAGAGCCTATAAGAGAAATGGTAATGGAGGCGGTGGCGGAGACCGACGATGAACTTATGATGAAGTTCTTTGACGGAGAAGCCTTTACCGAAGAGGAGATAAAAGGGGGCCTGCGAAAAGGTGTTTTAAGCGGGAAAATAGTACCGGTGCTGTGCGGCTCCGGGGATTTGAATATCGGGGTGGAGACCCTCATGGACACCATTGCCAGTTACCTTCCCTCGCCAAAGGACGGTGCGGAGGTGGATATTCTGGGTAAAGACGGGGCTACCGCCAACAAGAAGCTCACCGTCGACGGTCCGTTCTCGGCACAGGTATTTAAAACCATAGCCGACCCCTTTGTCGGTAAGATTTCCATATTCAAGGTGATAAGCGGCAGCTTTACTGCCGATACACCGCTCTTTAACGCCAGCAAGGGCGAAAAGGAAAAATTCGGGAATATTTTCCTTGTTAGGGGCAAAAAGCAGATAAACATAGATAGAGTTTATGCCGGTGATATAGTAGCCGTTGCCAAGCTGCAGCATACAGTAACGGGGGATACCCTCACCGAGGAAAAGGCCGATTTCCAGTATTCGCCCATCCAATTCCCCGAACCAAGCATATCAATGGCGATAGAACCCAAGGCAAAGGGAGACGAGGAGAAAATAAGCGGCGGACTGAACAGGCTTCTTGAGGAAGACCCCACCTTCCTGGTGGAAAAGAACTCCGAAACCGGTGACCTGTTGGTATCGGGCCAGGGAGAGGTGCACATAGAGGTAATAACCAAAAAACTTTCCAGCAAGTTTGGCGTGGAAGTGGAACTCAAGGACCCAAGGCTTCCCTATAGAGAAACAATAAAAGGGACCTCCAAGGCGGAAGGAAAGCACAAAAAACAGTCGGGGGGCCGAGGACAGTACGGGCATGTATGGATTGAATTCGAGCCCCTGCACAACCTTGATACCGACCTTGAGTTTGTTGACAAGATAGTGGGCGGGGTTGTGCCCAGGCAGTTTATCCCCGCCGTTGAAAAGGGCCTTAGGGAAGCCATTAAGGAAGGGGTTCTGGCTGGATACCCGGTGGTAGGAATAAGGGCAACACTCTATGACGGTTCCTTTCATACTGTGGACTCCGATGAGATGTCCTTCAAGATAGCGGCCAGTCTTTCCTATAAAAAGGGTATGAGGGAATCAAACCCGGTACTCCTTGAGCCGATAATGAGACTTGAAGTAGTTGTACCGGAGGAATACATGGGCGATGTAATAGGTGATATTAACAAAAAACGAGGCAGAATACTGGGTATGGAACCTAAAGAAGGCAAACAGCTTGTCATAGCCGAGGCTCCCCTGGCCGAGATGTTCAAATACGCCACCGATTTAAGGTCCATGACGCAGGCAAGGGGCAGTTTCACAATGAAGTTTGAAAGGTATGAAGAAGCCCCGCCGATGGTTGCCGAGAAGGTAATAGCCGAGGCTCAAAAGGAAGAATAGCATTAGCTTCAAGAACCGGAGAAATCCGGTTCTTTTGATTCTCCGGAATAAACTAGGCCTGTACAATAAACAATATTAACAGGGAAACGGCAAACAACCGGAGGTGATACGAATGGAAAACAAGGAGGACCGAAGGGGTAACAGAGTGGAGATGCCGGACAGGGATTCCGAGGAGCAGGACGGCCTTATAGACAAAACCGCCTACGGCGAATTTGTGTCAACCCTACATGGATGGGCCAGTTTTGAGGAACAGATAAAAAGTGCCAAGCGGATATATGAGATTACGGGCAAAAAACGGGGATAGCCCCGTTTTTTATTTAATACAGTTTAAACGGTAAGACTTATGGGAAAAAATAAGAAAAACACTATTGAAAAGTTTTTGCATTTCTACTATAATATTAATAGTCAAAGAAAGTCAAACAACGGACCGAGGTGATGCTTTTGGCGCGTTTAAGCGATGTTATAGAGCAGTTTATAAAAGAGCTTATGAGGGATGCTAATACGGATATGCTGGAGATTCAGCGGAACGAACTGGCGGACCATTTTAACTGTGCCCCGTCGCAGATAAACTACGTCCTTTCAACCCGATTCACGATAGACAAGGGCTACTATATAGTAAGCAGAAGGGGCGGGGGCGGTTTTATAAGAATTAAGAAACTGGACACCGATACAAGGTCGTATATAGGATATCTGATATTTGAATATATAGGCGACAGCATATCCCAGCTTGATGCCTCAAGGGTTTTGGCCAATATTGAGGAAAAGGGGATTGTTACCCCGAGGGAAAGGGCAATAATGGAGGCCGCCATAAACGGTAAAAGCCTTAACGTGTTTTCGCCGTCCAAGGACGTTGTGAGGGCAAAACTGTTTAAATCCATGCTTTCGGTACTGATAACCGGTTAGGAGGGGAGATTATGTTTTGTGACAGGTGCGGGAAAAACCCCGCTGTGGTTCACAGGATTACTACTATTAACGGCAAGAAAAAGGAACTCCATCTTTGTAAGGAGTGTGCGATGCAGGAAAAGGGTATGATTATAGATAATCCCTTTTCAATAAACGCTTTGCTTTCGTCCCTGCTAGACATGGGAGGGGAAACACCCATCAAGATAGAAAAATTGGACACGGTAAAGTGCAGCCAGTGCGGTATGGGTTTTACCGAGTTTAAAAAGACCGGGAAGTTGGGCTGTGACGAATGCTATGCCTCTTTCAGGGATAGGCTACTACCGCTTCTAAAAAGGGTTCAGGGTAATACTCGGCATTCCGGTAAGATACCAAAGCGAATAGGGGGTTCCCTAAGAATCAAAAAGGAAATAGAAAACCTTCAGGAGGAACTGGAAAGGGCAGTTAAGGCGGAGGAATACGAAAGGGCTGTAGAGCTTCGGGACAGGATTAAAAGCCTGAAAGAGGGCAGTAAATAGGGGGTGGGATAATGACGGACTGGATAAACGGTGACGGACCGGATAACGATATAGTTTTGAGTTCCCGGATACGGCTGGCAAGAAATATAAAGGGCATGCCCTTCACCGACCAGTTGGACGGGCAGGGGGCGGCAAGGGTAATTGACATGATAAAGGAGGCCATCCAGCACAACCCGGTTCTTGCGAGGGATTTTAACCTTACCGTTCTTAAGGATATTTCCCCGCTGGATGCAAGGGTGCTTGTGGAAGACCACCTTATAAGCCCCGCCCTTGTGGAAAGGCGTAAAAGCTCTGCCGTCTTTATAAGAAAGGACTGCCGGGTGAGTATAATGGTAAACGAGGAGGACCATATAAGGATGCAGGTGTTGCTTCCCGGGCTGCAGCTGGAGGAGGGCTGGGACCTGGCGAGTAAAATTGACGATGTTTTGGAAGAGAGCATTAATTATGCCTTCAACGAGAACATGGGATATCTTACCGCCTGTCCTACCAATACCGGTACCGGTATGAGGGCTTCGGTCATGGTGCATCTTCCTGCGCTGGTGCTTACCAATCAATTCAACAGGGTTTCCCAGGCCCTAAACCAGCTGGGCCTGGCGGTAAGAGGTATTTACGGTGAGGGGACCGAAGTGGTGGGAAACATGGTACAGATTTCCAATCAGCTGACCCTTGGAAAGTCGGAGGAGCACATAATAGAAAGCCTCAAAGGTATGACTAAAGAGATAATAAATAAGGAAAAGCAGACGAGGGATGCCCTGGTTTCCGGAAACAGAACGGTGCTGGAGGATAAGGTTTGCAGGTCCTATGGACTGCTTACCAAAGCAAGAATAATTTCGTCAAGGGAGCTTATGGAACTACTGTCGGACGTAAGGCTTGGTATGGACCTTGGTTTGCTGACAGGCATTAACCGCAGGGACATTAATGAAATAATGCTGGAGTCGCAGCCGGCTTCTCTTCAGAAGAAGGCGGGCAAACAGCTTTCCGATACCGAAAGAGACGTATTTCGGTCAGAGTTAATAAGAAAAAAGCTTGGATAGGAGGAGTTTTTATGTATATAAACGAAAGATTTACCGAAAGGGCACAGCGGGTAATAATAATTGCCCAGCAGGAGGCGGCGAGCCTCGGCCATAACTATGTAGGCACCGAACACCTGCTTTTGGGCCTTGTTAAGGAAGGCAAGGGCATAGCGGCACAGGTGCTAAAGAGTATGGGAGTGGATGCTTCCAAGGTTATAGAAAAGATAGAGGAACTGATAGGCAGGGGTGAAGGCAGCGCTAAAGGACAGCTTATAGATATAACCCCCAGGTCCAAAAGGGTATTAGAACTCAGTTACCTGGAGGCCCGGCGCATGAATCATAATTATGTGGGCACCGAGCATATACTGCTAGGGCTTATCAGGGAAGGTGAAGGGGTAGCGGCCAAGGTACTAAGGGACCTGAACGTTGACCTGGGTAAAGCGCGGGAGGAAATTCTGAAAACCTTAAGCGGAGGTGCGGTGGGCCAGGGCGATTCTGCACAGGGCAAATCCGAGACACCTACGCTGGACCAGTATGGAAGGGACCTAACCCAGATGGTGAAAGAAGGGAAGCTTGACCCGGTTATAGGGAGAGCAAAGGAGATAGAAAGGGTTATCCAGATACTAAGCCGGCGTACCAAAAACAACCCGGTGCTGATAGGAGAGCCGGGAGTAGGAAAAACGGCGATAGCGGAGGGCTTGGCCCAAAAAATAGTTGAGGGACAGGTACCGGAGATGCTGAAGGATAAAAGGGTGGTTACGCTGGACCTTGCATCCATGGTTGCAGGAGCCAAATACCGGGGCGAGTTTGAGGACAGGCTGAAGAAGGTAATGTCGGAGCTTATCACTGCCGCCAACGTTATACTCTTTATAGACGAAATGCACACAATAATAGGTGCCGGGGCTGCGGAGGGTGCTATAGACGCTTCTAATATTCTAAAACCTGCCCTGTCGCGGGGAGAAATACAGGCCATAGGAGCAACAACAATTGACGAGTACAGGAAACACGTTGAAAAGGACCCTGCCCTCGAACGGAGGTTCCAGCCGATAATGGTGGGCGAACCGACGGTGGAGGAAACGGTGTTGATACTGCAGGGGCTGAGGGATAAATACGAATCCCATCACAGGGTCAAGATAACCGACAAGGCGATAACCGCTGCCGCAACGTTATCCGACAGATACATCGCTGATAGGTTTCTTCCTGACAAGGCCATAGACCTGATTGACGAAGCGGCTTCTAAAATGAGAATCAAAACAATAACGGCACCGCCGGAATTGAATGAGCTGGAGGAGAAGATAGAGGCCCTGAAAAAGGAAAAAGAGGAGGCCATAAGCCACCAGGAATTTGAAAAGGCTGCCGGTTTGAGGGACGAGGAACGCAAGCTGAAAGAACAGCTTAACGATATAAAGAGCAGCTGGGAGCAGGATACCCGCCAGACCACCGCTTTGGTGGATGAAGAAAGAATAGCGGAGATAGTTGCGGATTGGACCGGGATACCCGTTACTAGGCTTGCGGAGGAGGAAACCGAGCGCCTGACCAGGCTTGAGGACGTATTGCACAAACGGGTGATAGGGCAGGACGAGGCGGTCAGGGCGGTGGCCAAGGCGGTAAGGAGAGCCCGGGTAGGGCTTAAGGACCCCAAGAGGCCCGTCGGGTCCTTCATATTCCTGGGACCTACAGGGGTGGGTAAAACCGAGTTGTCCAGGGCCCTGGCGGAAGCCCTGTTCGGAGACGAGAACGCAACGGTAAGGATAGACATGTCCGAATATATGTAGAAGCACTCGGTATCAAGGCTGGTAGGCTCGCCACCGGGATACGTGGGATATGAAGAGGGAGGCCAGCTGACCGAAAAGGTCCGCCGCAAACCCTATTCGGTAATACTGATGGATGAGATAGAAAAGGCCCATCCCGATGTGTTCAATATACTGCTGCAAATCCTGGAGGACGGAAGGCTGACCGATTCAAAGGGCCGTACCGTGGATTTCAAAAACACCGTGATTATTATGACCTCAAACGTAGGGGCTCATACAATTAGGAAACAAAAAAGCCTGGGGTTTGCTGGAGTAAGCGAGGATAACAAAAAGGACGAATACGAAAAGATGAAAGAACGGATAATGGATGAACTCAAAAAAACCTTCCGGCCCGAGTTCCTTAACAGGGTGGACGAAGTGATAGTATTCCACCAATTGGATGAGGACCACCTGCTGAGAATTGTGGACCTTATGCTGAAAAACCTGTCCGAAAGGGTTAAGGACCTGAATATTGACCTTGAGGTAACCGGGGAGGCAAAACGGCTGATAGCCAAGGAAGGATTCGACCCTATGTACGGAGCAAGGCCTTTGAGAAGGGCTATACAGAACATAATAGAGGACAGATTGTCAGAGGAACTTCTGGGAGCCGGTATAAAGGAAGGGGACTCCGTAATAGTTGACGCTAGGGATGGCAAGATTACTATAGAGCGTAAATAATGGGACAGTGGCAATAAAAACCTAAAGAGTAAAGGGGATAGGACATGGCCAGAACAAAGAGCGTATTCGTCTGCCAGCACTGCGGTTATGAAAGCCCCAGATGGATGGGCCGATGCCCGGGGTGCGACGAATGGAACACCATGATGGAGGAACTGATAAGCAAAAAGTCTCCCCATGGCGAAACGGGCGACCGGGCCGGTGCCAAACCGGTCCCGATGGACAGGGTGGACCTGTCAAAGGAAGCAAGGGACGGTACCGGGATGGCGGAGCTTGATCGGGTCCTCGGGGGCGGCATAGTCAGGGGCTCGATGGTGCTGGTGGGTGGCGACCCCGGCATAGGTAAATCCACTCTCCTCCTTCAGCTGGCGGGCAGTATATCCCGAGAGCAGAGGGTGCTGTACGTGTCAGGAGAGGAATCGGTAAAACAGGTTAAGCTGAGGGCGGAACGGCTGGGTATAAACAGCGGGAATATTCTTCTACTGGGGGAGACGGACATTGATATCATACTGGACCAGGTAAAAAGGCTGACCCCCGATATCATAGTAGTGGATTCCATCCAGACAATGTATACTCCGGAAATTTCCTCTGCCCCGGGCAGCGTCAGCCAGGTAAGGGAGGTAACCGGAAGGTTGCTCAGAGTGGCAAAGACCATGTCCATCCCCATATTTATAATAGGCCACGTGACCAAACAGGGTGCCATTGCAGGGCCAAGGGTTTTGGAGCATATGGTGGATACTGTGTTGTACTTTGAGGGGGAAAGATATCACAGCTACAGGGTGATACGATCTGTGAAAAACCGATTTGGTTCCACCAACGAAATAGGTGTATTTGAAATGAAGGACAAGGGCCTGGTGGAAGTCCCCAACCCCTCGGAGTTTATGTTGGAGGGCCGACCGGTGGGCGTCCCGGGTACAGTGGTGGTATGCAGCATTGAGGGAACCCGGCCGATGTTAATGGAACTGCAGGCGTTGGTAAGCATCTCTAACCTGGGGATGCCAAGAAGAATGGCAACGGGCATAGATTATAACAGGCTGTCCATGCTTATGGCCATTATGGAAAAAAGGCTGGGGATGCAGGTGCAGGGGCAGGACGCCTTTGTAAACGTAGTGGGTGGCCTTAAGGTAGACGAGCCGGCGGCGGACCTGGGTATAGTAATCGCAGTTGCATCCAGTTTTCGGAACGTGCCCATTGACAAGGATACGGTGGTAATTGGTGAGGTTGGACTTACCGGTGAGGTGCGGGCGGTAAACTCCATAGACCGGAGGGTTGCGGAGGCGGCAAAACTTGGGTTTGGGCACTGCATAGTTCCCAGGGATAATATGCGGCACATTGAAGGCACCGCCGCACGGGTAACCGGGGTAGGGAACCTTGCGGAGGCCTTGGACGCAGCCCTTGAGTGGGATGTGGGAAGTGTGTAGTGGGCAGTGGGATGTGGGAAGCGGGAGCTTTAGTAATTCTAGGGAGCAATACTTAAAATCCCACATCTAACATCTCACCCCTCGCATCACAATTAAAGCATGTTGTATATTCCGAGGGTTTTTATCTTATTGTATTCTTTTTGCATTACATTGTAAAAGTCCATATCCAAAAGACTGCATATAGCAGCCATGTAAAACATGCTTGCACCCAGCTCGGTTTCAATTACATCCCTGCAGCTTTCGCACAGTCCCCCCCTTATATGGGAATCCATGTAATCGGTTAGTTCTTTTAAAGATGCGTCGCTGGGCGTGACCTGTTTCTTTGCGTCTATACTGAGACAACCGCAGTTGGTTACAGCCTTGGCTATTGCGCGGTTTACCCTTGCATTTGACTCCTGGGACTTGGTGATTACATCAAGTATGCTTTTGTGTCGTATTAGCAGTTGGGGAACAGAGTTTTGAAACTCATCGAATATCGAATCCTTCATTTCATCACTCCTTCGCGGTATTCAGGCTAATTATATTATAATGATAAAAATGGCAGTTTGCAATGTATTTTACAGTACAAAAAATAAAGCCGCGGTTTTTCCACAACATTTTTCCGCACATATTATTGACATGGGGGAGACTTATGTGTTAAAATATTTGTTTCATTGACAATAGGCCCAAGGTATAGTAAAATTAATATGAGTATTGGCTTGTTAATGGAGGTATATACAATGTTTAATATAGGAGATAAAGTAGTATATCCAATGCACGGTGCAGGAATCATCGAGTCAATAGAAGAAAAGGAGATACTGGGAAACAAGCAAAAGTACTATATAATGAGGATGCCCATAGGCAATATGAAGGTTATGATACCCTTGGAAAGCGTCGATGATATAGGACTGCGGGAGGTCATCAACAAGGAGCAGGTGGATATGGTAGTAGAAGTCCTCAGCCAGCATAAAACCAGCATGCCCAATAATTGGAACCGAAGGTACCGTGTTAACATGGATAAGATTAGAAGCGGCGATATACTGGAGGTCGCCGATGTGGTTCGAAACCTCATGTTAAGGGATAAGGAAAAGGGACTGTCCACCGGCGAGAGAAAGATGCTGAACAATGCCAAGCAGATTTTGGTAAGCGAACTGGTACTGGTTAACAATATGGATGAGGATGAAATAGAAAGCATGATAGAGGGGATTATAAATTAAGCGTCTTCAAAAGACGCTAATTTTATTAATGCCCCTTTGTGAAAACTGCCAATCAAAGACAAGTATGTTCTAATATTTTTTTGTTTTATGTTGCAGACGTACCATAACAGGTTATAAAATAAGTATAAGTGGCAATACTCAAAGAAGGAGGTGATTTAAAGTAAATGGTAAAAAAGTTAATTAGGGGACTGTTGACTACGGCGGGGATAGTAATTGGCTATCAATTGGCTGATGCCTTGAAGGACGTATTGGCGGTTGTCAGAATACCCGGAATACTGCCGGAAGGAGTTACTGCTGTTATCTATTACGTGATAGGTGCGCTGTTGTTTGGTTTCTTATTCTATCTGATTTCTCCTTGGATTATTAAAATGGGTTGGAAGGCTACAGGAATCATTGAAAATACTCTGCAAACAATTCCTACAAGCGATATATTGTTAGGCTCGGTGGGACTTATACTTGGTCTTGTAATCGCAAACCTCTTTATAAGGCCCCTTGCCATTATACCTATTCCCTGGTTGGGGATAATCGTTATGGTGTTGGTCAATATTACGCTGGGTTATCTGGGAATAAGGATTGCCACGAGGAAAACCGATGACCTGGGGGCCGTAGTCCATTCTCTCAGAAAGCTGGGAATAAAAGAAAGACCCCATAGGGCAGAGGGTTCAGTTAAGCCCAAGATTCTGGACACAAGCGTAATAATTGACGGGAGGATTGCCGACATATGCAAAACGGGCTTTGTCGAAGGACCTCTTATTATACCTGGGTTTGTGCTGGAGGAACTGAGACACATAGCCGATTCTTCCGATACCTTGAAACGTAACAGGGGCAGAAGAGGACTTGATATACTTAACAAAATACAGAAGGAACTCGATATCCCTGTTCAGATAGATGAAAAGTCCTTTGACGATATAGCGGAAGTGGACAGCAAACTCCTCAAGCTTGCGCAGGTATTAAAGGGAAAGGTTGTTACCAATGATTTCAATCTCAACAAGGTGGCTGAGTTTCAGGGAGTGCCCGTTCTCAACATAAACGAGCTGGCAAATGCGGTTAAGCCTGTGGTACTTCCTGGAGAAGAGATGGTAGTTCAGGTTATAAAGGACGGTAAGGAATCCGGCCAGGGCGTGGCCTATCTGGACGATGGAACGATGATTGTCGTAGACGGAGGCAAGAAACACATTGGAGAATCTATAGGAGTAATGGTAACCAGTGTGCTTCAGACCGCCGCTGGCAGGATGATATTCGCAAAACCAAAGAATGCGCTTGATAATAAAGCCGTATAAACCATATTGTTCGGAATTAGCTCCGCTTTATGCGGAGTTTTTTTATAGGGGAAAAGGATTGGTCTTCGCCGTGACGAATTGTTTTTGTCAGGGGTGATTATATTATGTATAGAAATTTCATTGTGACCGCAGTGGTAGTGGCAGCGGGCAGGGGCAGCAGGATGAACAGTCCGGTCAACAAACAATACCTTATGCTAAAGGGCAAACCAATTCTTGCCCATACCCTGTCGGCCCTCCAACGGTGTGATATTGTGGATCGAATCCTTGTGGTAGCCGCCCAGGACGATATCCCCCGATGCAGGCGTAGTGTTGTTGAGGAGTTTTCGCTGACGAAGGTAACGGATGTACTGACCGGAGGAGCTACCCGGCAACAGTCGGTCGAGGCGGGCCTTAAGGCGGTGGTGGAGGGTATCGTGGTTATCCACGACGGGGCACGGCCTTTTGTTGACTGTAGCCTTGTTGAACGGGGCGTTGAGAGGCTTGTCGGGCAAAACCTTGACGGTATTGCCTGCGCCGTTCCGGTAAAGGATACCGTAAAACTTGTGGATGACGAGGAAAGGGTTAAAATGACTCTGGACCGGGAAAGGCTTAGGGCGGTCCAGACCCCGCAGTGTTTTATAGCGGAGGCGGTTAAGGAAGCACATTTAAGGGCCTCCGGCGAGGTGGTGGGGGCCACCGATGATTTGGCGCTCCTTGAGCATTACGGATACAGGGTTGGATTATACCCGGGCAGGTACGACAACATAAAAATAACTACTCCCGAGGACCTGCTTCTAGCGGAGGTTCTTATGGAAGGGAGGAACAAGGCTTGAACAGGATAGGTATAGGATACGATGCACACCGGTTGGTGGAGGGGAAGCCTCTCATAATAGGCGGTGTGGAAATCCCGTTCCAAAAGGGGCTGGAGGGGCACTCGGACGCCGATGTACTGGTCCATGCGGTAATGGATGCACTGCTTGGGGCAGCGGCCATGGGGGATATAGGGAAATATTTCCCGGATACAGACCCCGCCTATTCGGGGGTGGACAGCCTGGGACTGCTAAAGGAAGTGGGCGGCAAACTGAGAGGTGCGGGGTATACCGTTAGCAATATTGACGGTATAATAATAGCACAGCGGCCCAGGATGGCAGAGCATATACCCGGCATGCGGCAAAATATCGCCCGGCAGCTGGGCATAGAGCGGTCCAGGGTAAGCATAAAGGCCACCACCACCGAAGGCATGGGTTTTGCCGGACAGGGAGAGGGCATCGCTGCCCAGGCGGTTGTGCTTTTATACTGTGCCCAGGCAGTAAGACCGCGGGGGATGGGCCCAGAGGCCGAAATTGGTTGAAGAAGCGGAAAGCCAAGTGTTATAATATACTTTAGCTACCGACTGTGGCCCAAAAGAACATCAATGGGGAACAGATTCCTTAGAAGTGGGCAGCGTGATGAGGGATTTGTGAGTTTCAGCAATACTACGAAGCAGTACTAAATCTCACCTCCAATCTCTCACCTATCACATCACAAATCAAGGAGGTAAATACAAATGGCAAGGGCAAGATTTGCACCAAGTCCCACCGGACCCATACATATAGGAAACATGAGAACAGCCCTTTTTAATCATCTGTTTGTAGAAAGCGGCAGTAATAATACCATGATACTAAGGATTGAGGATACCGACCTACAGAGGTCCTCTGCAGAGTATGAAAGGCTTATCTACGAGGAACTAAACTGGCTGGGGATTGAATGGGATGAGGGGCCGGATAAGGGAGGAGACTACAAACCCTATCGCCAGAGCGAAAGGCTTGATATTTACAATAAGTACTACAACAGGCTGATAGAAGAGGGAAAGGCCTACTATTGCTTCTGTACCCCCGGTGAACTGGAACGGGACAAAAATCAGACAGCGTGTGAAGCAAGCTCACCCAGGTATTCGGGCAGGTGTCGCCGGCTGACCGGTGCGCAGGCGGAGGAATACCTAAGAGAGGGAAAGCCTGCCACCATTAGGTTCAAAATAGACCCGGGCAGGACAGTTGTGTTTGAGGACGTGATAAAGGGCCGGATAGAAATCAATTCGGACACCCTTGGAGGGGATATGGTAATCAGAAAGTCCGACGGGATGCCCACCTACAATTTTTCCGCTACTATAGACGACCATCTTATGGGGATAACCCATGTTATAAGGGGGGAGGACCATCTATCCAATACCCCTAAACAAATACTTCTGTACGATGCTTTTGGATGGGTCCCCCCTGCCTTTGCCCATGCGCCCTTGATACTGGGCCCGGACAGAACCAAGCTGAGCAAGAGACACGGCAATACCTATATTGGGCAGTACAGACAAGAGGGGTACCTTCCCGAAGCCATGCTCAACTATCTGGCGCTTCTAAGTTGGGCACCGGAGGGGGAAAGGGAGCTTCTAAGCAAAGAGGAGATTATTAAACAGTTTAGGCTGGAGAGGGTTACCAGGGCCAATCCCGTTTTCGACATCGACAAGCTTAACTGGATTAACGCCCATTACATAAAGGAAGCCGAAACCGCAAGGATTACGGAGCTGGCGATGCCATATCTAATAAAGGAAGGCCTTATAAGTCCACAGGAAGCTGAGGAAAAGCGGGAATGGCTGGAGCTTATGACGGCTATTGTACAGGACAGCCTGGTGAAGGTTTCGGACATCACCGACAGGGTAAGAATATTCTTTAACGATCGGTTTGAACCCGAAAGTCAAGAGGCGCTACAGACGCTTAAGGCACAAGGTACTGCTGAAATGCTGAAAAGGTTGAAGTCTGCCATAGAAGGGGCAAGGCAGGTGGACCAGGAGTTCTGCTCGGGGATATTCAAGGCTTTGCAAAAGGAGACCGGGATTAAGGGTAAACACCTTTATATGCCCATAAGGGTGGCGGTCACCGGACAGTGCCATGGACCCGAACTTGTAAAGATTTTTTCGCTGCTGGGAAAGGAGAGGCTTATAGACCGCATAGACCATGTGCTCAATAATTACGTTTAGTAGGAAGGAGTAAGGGCTTTGAAACTGTACAATACACTCACAAGGAAAAAGGAGGAATTTATACCCCTGAGGGAGGGCAGGGTGGGCATGTACGTCTGCGGCCCCACCGTTTACGATTTCTTTCATATAGGCAACGCCCGCCCCTTTATAGTTTTTGACGTGCTGAGAAGGTTTCTGGAGTATAAGGGTTACCAGGTAACCTACGTGCAGAATTTCACTGACGTGGACGATAAGATAATTAACAGGGCGGCCGAGGAAAACACTTCTATGGAGGAGGTCTCCGAAAGGTTCATTAAGGAGTATTTCGCCGATGCCGACAGGCTGGGCATAAAAAGGGCCACAGTTCATCCGAAGGCCACAGAACATATCGACGAAATAATTGGTATTATTGAAAAGCTGGAGGAAAAGGGCCTGGCGTACAGGGCGGAGGACGGGGTGTATTTTGACACTTCCAAATTCCCGGGATACGGAAAACTGTCCAGGCAGAGCCTTGAGGACCTTAACGCCGGTGCAAGGGTGGAGATTGATGAGAACAAGAAAAACCCATCGGACTTTGCACTATGGAAAAAACAAAAACCCGGGGAGCCGGCCTGGGATAGCCCCTGGGGCAAGGGACGACCGGGATGGCATATAGAATGCTCCGCCATGTCCACCAAATACCTAGGCCAAACGATAGACATCCATGCGGGGGGACAGGACCTTATATTCCCCCACCATGAAAACGAAATAGCGCAGTCGGAGGGAGCCAACGGCAAAGCCTTTGCCAGGTACTGGCTCCACAACGGTTTTATTACAATAGACGACGAAAAAATGTCAAAGTCCCTGGGAAACTTCTTTACTATTCGGGATATCAGCCGGGACTATGACCTGGAAATAATCCGATTTTTTATGCTGTCCGCCCACTACAGAAATCCGGTAAATTTCAGCCGTCAAATGCTTGAGCAGGCAAAGAACGGGCTTACCAGGCTCTACAACGCCAAGCGGGACCTGGAATACGCTGCTCATAATGCCAAAGCCGGGGACATGACCATGGAGGAGCAGGCAAAGAAGGCAGAACTGGAGGTCTACAGAAAAAGGTTCGAAGAAGCCATGGAGGACGACCTAAACACCGCCGATGCCCTGGCGGTTGTGTTTGAACTGGTACGAGACCTTAATACAGGCATAAAACAGGGCGTCTCCGCCGCCTTTGCACAATGGGCCCTCGGCTTTCTTATGGAGCTTGCGGGCGTTCTGGGCCTTCTGTCCAGGCAGGAGGAAAAATTGGATGAGGACATCCAGAAGCTTGTTGAGGACAGAGAAAGGGCGAGAGCGCAAAAGAACTGGGCCCTTGCGGATAAAATAAGGGATGACCTTAAGGAGAGGGGTATAATTATAGAGGATACCTCCCAGGGCGTTAAATGGAAAAGAGTAATCCGGTAAGGGGCAGGTGAAGATATGGAGAATTCCCTGAAGGGACTTATGGGCATGAATGGACCGGAGCCGGGGACCCTTTCTCCGCTGGTTTTGGCTTATGTGGGCGATGCATGTTTCGAGCTGTATATAAGAAGCAGGATTGTGGCGGAAAACGCCAAGCTGTCGCCACAGAAACTGCACCGCCTAACGGTGGGCTATGTAAGCGCCTCCTCCCAGAGCGATATTATTCATGGTATCTGGGATATACTTGAGGAGGCCGAAAAGGCGGTAGTCAAAAAGGGAAGGAATGCAAAATCCGGTACCACACCAAAAAACGCCGATGTAGTTCAATACAGGTACGCCACCGGCTTTGAAACCTTGGTGGGGTACCTGTTTCTGAAGGGTGATACCAATAGGCTTTCGTATATACTGGACAAGTCCTATGATTTTTTTGTTTCGGACAAATAATTTCCGGGGGGTTGAATACACATGGTAAAACCAAAGGTAAAACTAATTGGGCATACGCCGGAACCGGACAGGTTGGTTTCAGCTGCCGCAAAGCTTTGCTATTCAAGGACAGGGGCGGAGGATATACTGGAGGGCCTGTCGGGGGACAGGGTTGATAAGTTTCTGAACCTGCTGATGGAAATGGGTCATCAATCCCCCATAGAACACGCGTCTTTCACCTTCGCGGTGGAAGGGGTAAGCAGGGTGCTCACCCACCAGCTGGTAAGGCACAGGATAGCCAGCTATTCGCAACAGTCCCAGAGGTATGTCCGGCTTGAGGAGTTTGAGTACATTATTCCTCCTCATATAGAGGAAGACCCCCGGGCAAGGGAGCTGTTCCAAAGGGCTATGCAGGAGGACCAAAGGCATTACGATGAGTTAGTGGATATTCTGTATATAAAGCACTATGAAAGGCTTAAGAAGGAAGAGGACGACAAAAGGGCCCGCCAGGCCGCCGAAAAAATGGCCATTGAGGACGCGAGGTATGTATTCCCCAACGCCTGCGAAACCAAAATTATATTTACAATGAATGCAAGGGCCCTGTATAACTTTTTTCGCCTCCGCTGCTGCAGTAGAGCCCAGTGGGAAATCAGAGGGCTGGCCGAGGAAATGTTGAGACAGGTGCGGAAAGTGGCGCCTATACTGTTCAAAAACGCAGGCCCCGCCTGTCTAACCGGCCCCTGTCCCGAGGGAAGGATGTCCTGCGGCGAGGCTCAAACCGTGCGGGAAAGGTTTACTCGTCTATAGAGATTTGTATAAGCCGGCAAAGGCTTGACTGCCGGCTAAGGGCAGGGCCGTGATGGGAGGTTTTTAGCATGGATGGAGATGGTATTGCACGGGGCTGTGATACGGTGGAGGGTAGGAACCCCGTTTCTGAACTTCTAAGGACACAAAGAAAAGTTGAAAGGATTTTGGCAGCGAAGGGGCTGGACCCGACCGGCCGCAGGATAGTAGACAGGGCTCGGGGAATGGGGATATGCGTGGAGCATGTTGACCGACGGAGGCTGGACAAATTATCCCGCACCGGAGCTCACCAGGGGATTATTGCCCTGGTTGAACAGTTCCGGTATGCGGAGGGGCATGAGGTCATTATAGAAGGAGCCCGGGCGGTGGGTCAGGACCCCCTTGTGGTGGTGCTGGACAGGGTCAGCGATCCTCATAACCTGGGTGCCGTGATAAGGACCGCACACTGCTGTGGTGCTCACGGCGTAATAATCCCCAAAAGGAACGCTGCAGGGGTTACCCCGGCGGCCGTCAAGGCGGCGGCAGGGGCCGCCGGGTATATGCCCGTGGCCCAGGTGACCAATACGGCCCGTGCCCTGGAACAGATGAAAGATATGGGCCTTTGGATAGCCGGGGCGGATGTGGACGGGGAAATAATGTACAAAGCCGATCTTAAGGGCCCTATTGCGCTGGTGGCGGGAAGCGAGGGCAAAGGCCTGAGCCGCCTTGTACGGGAGAAGTGTGATTTCCTTGTAAGCGTGCCCATGAAGGGCGTCCTTTCATCGCTGAACGTGTCGGTGGCAACGGGGGTATTGCTGTACGAGGTGCTCAGGCAGAGGGAGTATCAATAAAAACGGCCATACGGAGGCTTTCCATGCGGGAGTATTTAATTGTAGACGGATACAATATAATTAATGACTGGCCCCTTCTTAAGAAAATGTGTGGCGAGAGCATCCAAGCGGCCCGGGACAAGCTTGTTGAGATAATGGCCGGATTCAGGGCATACAAGGGAATGGAAGTAATAATAGTATTCGACGGTCACCTGGTGAAGGATAACCCCGGTAGTTCCGTAAACATGAACGGGGTACGGGTAATATATACCAGGGAGCAGCAAACCGCCGACAGCTTTATTGAAAAAACGGTAGCACAGCTGGCAAAAGAAGCCCTGGTGAGGGTGGCGACCTCCGACTGGGCCGAGCAGCAGATGATACTGGCCCTGGGAGGGATACGGGTCTCCGCCGGTGAACTTAAGGGCCTTGTGGAGGACTGCCAAAGGGACATGAAACGAAAGTTTGTCGAAAAAAACAAGGACAGCATTAATACTGTGAACGGTAACCTGTCCCCAGAAGTGGCCCGTAAACTCCAAAAATGGCGAAAAGCCCCCTAGGTCCGGCTTGACTAATAAAAAATACATAATTATAATAGTTGTATGGCTAGTGGCGGTTAGTCTTCGGACAAATACCTTTGCTGGAGTGGAGGCGATGCCGGTGGAAGCGAAAGCCCATGATGAGATTGTTTATAAACATTATGAAATGATGCTTGACGAAGAGGTGGTACAACAGGCAAAGGAAGGGAACTGTAAAGCTGCGGAATACCTTATTAATAAATACAAAAACTTTGTTCGGGCCAAGGCCCGGTCGTACTTTCTGATAGGAGCAGACAGGGAAGATATAGTCCAGGAGGGAATGATAGGCCTTTACAAGGCGATAAGGGACTTCCGACAGGACAAGCTTTCTTCCTTTAGAGCCTTTGCGGAGCTTTGTATTACCCGTCAGATAATTACCGCGATTAAAACGGCCACAAGGCAAAAGCATATCCCTTTGAATTCTTATGTATCCTTGAACAAGCCGCTATACGATGAAGAATCCGACAGAACTCTTTTGGATATACTATCCGGGAGCCGCGTGACCGACCCCGAGGAGCTTATAATTAGCAGGGAAGAGTTTGTAAATATTGAGAGCAAGATAGGCGAGATACTAAGCGATTTGGAATGGGAAGTACTCATGTCCTACCTTCAGGGCAAGTCATATCAGGAGATAGCCTGCGACCTGGACCGACACGTGAAGTCTATAGACAACGCCCTGCAAAGGGTGAAAAGAAAACTGGAAAGATATTTAAATACCAGAGAATAGGCCATAATATAACAGAATTATATTTCTTGACATCTAAGGGTATCATATAGTAAAATGATTTACTGGCGGGTCTGACAGACTAAAAAAATTATAGCAACATTTGCCCACGTAGCTCAGCAGGTAGAGCGTCGCCTTGGTAAGGCGGAGGTCTCCGGTTCAAGTCCGGTCGTGGGCTCCATATTTATTTTATTACGGAACGCCAGGAACGGTTTCCTGGTCAATACCATTAAGGAGGAGAAGTAAAGAATGGCAAAGGCGAAATATGAAAGGACAAAGCCGCACGTAAACATAGGCACGATAGGTCATATAGACCACGGAAAGACAACCTTGACAGCGGCGATAACCAATGTACTGTCAAA